>JAGQOZ010000888.1 GCA_020426955.1 Planctomycetales bacterium | reverse complement strand
GTGAAGAAGTTGGTGACAGGGACTTCGGCCCAGTACTGGGATCCCAATTGGGCAATGCAGTCAATAATGGGCTGACTTTTCGTTTAGATCACGACGTTTCAATCTGCTATGACTTGCATCGGATGCGCATGGCAGGTGTCTGGCAGGGAGGCTTCCTCGATTTGAGTGAAACCCACCACTATCGCCAACGCGGCGAGAGAATGCCTGG
Organism: Planctomycetales bacterium; assembly: GCA_020426955.1. Taxonomy (GTDB): domain Bacteria; phylum Planctomycetota; class Planctomycetia; order Pirellulales; family Pirellulaceae; genus JAGQOZ01. The sequence goes on along the minus strand of JAGQOZ010000888.1, from coordinate 1,974 downwards.
CATTGGTGGTGAAGAACTTACTGGGCTCGATGAATGGGAATGGGATCTTAGCGGCAGTTTCGATCTGCCACCGGAAGCTAAGCCAGCACGAGGACCAGTGCGTGAAGATTGGATGTCTTACCACGGTCACTACCTACATGGTGAAGATGCGATCCTGAGTTATTCAATTCTTGACCGAGAGGTACTCGAGGCAGTCGAAGTCACAGAATACGAAGACCGTCTTGCAATCATTCAAACACTGCATGTAGAGGCGGGACAGCGGCCGTTGCGTGTCGCGGTTGCACGCATCGTAGGCGCTGAGTCTCCGCGTGGGACTCTTGACGAATCGCGGAATCAACTAGAACCCCTCGAAAATGCTTCGTCCAATTCCGTAGTCATGGTATCGGGTGTACCTAATCGTCGTGGTTTGCCAAAGCCGAATGCTAATCGAGCATTGCATCTCATACGAAGTGACGGAGCGAGATCACTCGACCTTGGGACGCCCAAACGAACCGTCGTCGTCGAATTTCGAACAACCAATGACGGTACTTTGGTAGCTTCGACTCCCGAAGAAGGGCCTTGGAAGCCAGATGGAAAGTCGTTATTCGTGCGGGGAGGGCGACTTGTCTATGACATTGGTTGGGTCGGCGCGATGACCAGCTCTACGAAAGTGGACGACGGCCAATGGCATCTCGCAGCACTCGTCGTACGCGCTGATGTTACGAGTATGTATATCGATGGGAAAGTGGTCGCCGAGAAAGAAGGGTTTCGACGCGATCCTGTCAATGGATTCGTTTTCAAAGTTGGAGCCACGGCGACGAACTTTGGGGGGGATTTCGGAGGAGACATTCGTTCAATTCGCATTTTCAACCAAGCACTCGATCCGAGCATCGCGAAGTTAGAGAAATCCGATTCGAGTGACGACCGCAATAACCCTTCGATTTTGTTTTCCTGGAATCCAACGGAAGAAAACAATTGGCCGCAGAAAGATCTGCCAATTGCCGGGCAGGATTGGGAACTGGGTGTTGCTGCTCGACTCATTGACGACACAAGTAACCTTCAGTGGTCTGAAGATGAAGTAGGAAGGTTGGTCCTTACTATTCCGGCCAGCGAGTCGCCTCAGCAGTTTCGCCTCGTCCGGTCAATTGTCAGTTCGCCAGCGGAGGTGGCTGAGTTTGCGAATTGGTCCCGATCGTTATCGCAAAATCAGGAAATCAAGCTCACGAGTTGGATTACTGGCGGGCCGCTGCGCTGGCCGGAACTGCTGCGCGTTAGCGGCCAACTGGGCTCATCCGTTAATGGTTATTCACTGGATACGATTCCTGTCCCGTTTCAGAACCCATGGAACGCGTGGCTGCGTACGAGCGCCCTCGACTTCTTTGATGACGGCCGATGCGTGGTGACCACCCATGGCGGCGATGTCTATGTTGTGAGCGGTCTCGATGATGAGCTTAAGGACGTCACCTGGAAGCGATATGCAGCAGGACTTTTCGAACCCTTTGGCGTTCGCGTTGTGGATGGCATGATCTATGTCACTTGTCGTGACGGTCTCAAACGGCTACACGATTTTAACAACGATGGAGAGGCCGACTTTATTGAAGCATTTTGGAACGACGACGATGTGTCCAGCTCGTTCCATGCCTATAACTTTGACTTACAGACCGACAGCTTGGGGAACTTCTACTTCGCCAAGGCAGGGCAATACACCCAGCACCATCGTCCCGGGACGATCATGCGGGTACCTCCCGCCGGACATCATGCGGATGTGATCGCCTGGGGGCTCCGTACTCCTAACGGCATGGGCCGACTCTGGGATGATCGCTTTACGGTTTCAGATAATCAGGGTCCTTGGATGCCAGCTGGCAAGGTTTCGCTAATACGTTCAGACGCGTTCTTGGGGAACATGCCAATCAATGATGAACAAACGGCTTGGTTAAAGGCGAAACATGGCGGTGAACTGCCATCGACGTTTGATGAACCGATCGTTTGGACGCC
>JAGQOZ010000887.1 GCA_020426955.1 Planctomycetales bacterium | reverse complement strand
CGTGAGCTGCGAATCGAAAAAGGAATTCGGCGACGAGCAATGACTTGAACTGGGAATGCTCGCCGCCAGAATGAATGTTCTTAGCCGTCCATCGTCGGCAGCGGAATCTTGCTAATCTTGCACGAGATCTCCGGCGTCGCAGGTGAATAGTGCTTTGAGCATATCCAGATTAAGGTCGCGAGAAAAGAAGCCGACCGACCCGTCCGCTCGCCCTGCAACAAATCCGCCCGGACGCAAACTTCCTAATCCAGCCATGGGCATTCTGGGCGAAAACTCTAAGTCTTGCGGTTTGGTCCAGATTGTGGCTTGTTCGGCGTTGGCTTCCACAATCAAAATCGTTTTGGACAAACCGTCGGTGATTTCTCGCATGTGGCGTCCTTCGGTTCCGTCGAAAATGGTGCCTTCGCCCACAGGAACTAAGAAGTTGGTCATTGTGGGATCAGCGAGGTTGGGATTGCGATAAACTTCGGGCATGCGGTCGATCAGCTTGATGTTGTGGTCGCTGTCCCACGGTTCGTCCAAATGAAATTCGTTGTACAGTTCCATCTCTTCCAAATACGGCAAAATGTGAACTCGCCAACTGAGCAGCGGCTTATTGTCTTCGTCAAAATTTGCGTAGGCGGGAAAACTCTGACGAGCGGATTCGTAGTTGAGCATGGCCAAGCACAATTGCTTCACCGTGTTGATAGCCTGTGCTCGACGCGCGGCTTCGCGCGCTGCTTGCACGGCGGGCAACAGCAGCAACGTGAGGCCGGCGATGGTAGACGTACCGACTGCCGCATTATTGCCTTCCATGGTCAGTGATAGATCCGTTTGATCTTGTTCTAGTTTCAGCTGTCGGAAGATCATGTTGGTCATTCGCTTGGCGTAGGCCTGCGACGCAAATTCAACGGGATCATCATTGGTAGGCATCTGTTCGATTTGAGCGAAAATCATCTGTTTGCCAGTTGTCAGCGATTCTTCCAGGATTTGACGAGCCTGCTTGGCTGAAGTCGCATCGGCCGAAGAAAACAGTAACTGCGCCGCTTGAGCTTGGGTCAATTTTAATCTCAAGTCCAGCTGATCCACTAAGTTCGGCAGTTCGGCCAAGTCTTGAAACGGTGCTGGCAACGGCGGCGCTTGCTGCATTTGAGCGTTGAACAGATCGCGGACCGATTGGATGTTGGCGCGAACCAGCAAGTCTTGCGACTCTTGTTGTAATAAGTCCTTGGCGGTCTTGCCGAGTTCAGCGGCTTTGGCGGCGTCCATCATTTTTTGAAACGCCGGTTGAATGCCAACGATCAAGGTCTTGTCATCCGGCATGCCAAACCACGGGCTCCCGAAGCCTCGTCCGCCAAGCACGTTGTCTTCGTCCGTTTCCATAGTCTGCGCCAAGATGCGTTCGTTCAGCTGACTCAGTTTGAATGGTTCGCTCAGTCGAAAACCGACCGCTACGGACGGAGGCCCTTGCGGAACATCAACTTGGGCTATGACCGATTGAATGGTCAGCGGATTCAGACCAAATTCTTTTTCCCCTGCGGCTTGAATGACTTCCAACGGCAAGTACGCCATCTGCGGATCGGCAAGAATGCGATTGGGAAAGGCAACCACCGAAATAAACGGATCGTCATATGCCAGTTGGTAAATAGAATCAGGCGTCTGAGCAACAGACAATGCCGGTGCAAACACAATGGTCCACAGCAACAGGACGCAGACGAAAGGTCGACGAGACATCATGGCGAATTCACCTCGGGGCGAAGGGGAAGAAGTAGTCAGCACAATTCGCCACTATTGTAACAAACACTAGCGTACGAATGCCAATCCATGCAAATTGCCTCTTGCTCCGTCGAAAAAAACACGTCTGCTTCTACAGGTTGATGGTTACTGTCCTGCATTCAATGGATGAGAACGCTGTGTCAGCGGCATGGCTATCTTCGCTTGTTTCAGCCCCGATTGAAACACGGCCATGATCATTTCGATCGTGTTTCTGGCTTCAAAGACATTGGCTTCCGGAAGTCGGTCTTCTTGAATCGAATCCAGTAGATCTTGCGCAACCAATTTGTTGCCGGCAGGCAAGCCGCCGTCCGCAAGGGGCTCGGTTTGTCCAATGCCTTTGGTGGTAATGCGTTGCCATTGTTTTCCACTTCGTCCCGGCGACCATAGTGGATCTTGCAGAATGTAGGCCGGAGGCATGTGTCCAGTCA
>JAGQOZ010000886.1 GCA_020426955.1 Planctomycetales bacterium | reverse complement strand
ATGGGATCATGGCCAATCAGAAACGTGGACGCCGTCGCAGCGGCAACCGGAATCGTATCGGCGATAGCGCCAACCAGTTTGACATCGCCCGCGTAGTACGGTCCGTTCGAACCAGTGCCCGACCATGACGCATCATTGAAGGCAGCGTTTCGCCACGCGGTACCCAGATCACTGCCGCCGTCATGAAATTTCCATTCGCTATCCAGCGAAACCAACGTTTGGATCGTGTCGGCCGGCGGCGTCAAGACTTGCGGAAAGTTCGCTCGTCCAGGAGTGCCACCCAGTTGCACGCTGCTGGTCCAATTCTGCGCGGGTTGGCTGGTGGTGTCTTCTATGGCCTTGGCCAAGCTGACACCCGTTCCGTCTGCGGCGGCCGTCCAGTCGCCACCGTCACTGTATTCAATGAAGTCGATGCGACGATCATTGCGATCGACCAGTGTCAGCCTTTCTCCGCCGTTGGAAAGTCGCCCGTTGAACGGACCCAGAATCGCGCCTTCGGGTTGGGGAGTGAAGGCGGTGGGATCTGCAGCAACCACCACATAGCCGCCGCCGGGAACAATGGTGCCTTGCGGAAAAGTGAATTCGATGCCGTCTTCGATTCGCCACTGCGAAATGTCCACGTCCACCGCGTTTTGATTGTGGAATTCAACAAATTCGACTTGAGGCGAATTGTCTAACGGATGATAAAAAAGTTCGTTAAAGACAACGGTGCTATCCAGTACCATACGTGGCTCGAGTGATTCGGGCGCGTTCAAGTTAAGGGAAGAGCCGCTGAGTGATTTTCGATTTCTTCGAATGGAATTCATGCCTGCCGCCTAGAACGAAGTTGTGTCTCGGGAAATCCGCGTTACAAATATGTCCCATTCGAAACTCGCAAAAGGTTCGCCGTAGGCAAGTTTCAAACGGTGTGGTGCCAGTCTTGATGTGTATCATGGTCTAACTCTGTCGTCATGATATCAGCCGGAAGTGCCTGGTGCCCGTGGCGTCGCCAATTTCCGGCCGTGACGCGCGGATTCGAGTTTTGATGCAAACTTTGCCAAACGTCCGTTGCGTTGCGAAACACGATTGCGAACGCCATCCCCCTTGTGGTGGAGAGTGTAAAGTTTTCTGCGAAATGGGCTCTGTTTGGCGAATTAAGATTGCTCGCTACAATCGAACCCTTATAGTTTCTTAACGAAGACTTCTTTTAGCGTATTTGGTGATCGCCGAACGGTTTGATGTTACGAAGAGCAAGTCAACTCGCGGACAGCGCCACGGGCGAATCGATTTCAAAGATTGGTCGATCCGTTCTGAAGAAGCAACTGCGCACCGTGTTGAAGCTATTGAAGCTGGCGGCGGAAGAGTCAGACCGGGACGTCGAATTTGTCCATCAACTGCGGATTATGACTCGCAAAACGGAAGCCGCCTTGGCGCTGTTCGCGGATGCCACTCGGCGTACGGCCGTCAAAGAATTGAAAGCCGAACTACGTCGAATTCGCCGCGCCGCCGGTCAAGCTCGTGACGTAGACGTGAACAACCAACGACTGTTCGCTTCCATCTTAGGCGAAGATTTTGGAATTCGCAGCGAAGCCATCGCGTTCGCTCGACGCCAACGCAGGGAACTACAGCAACCGATTGAAGCGGCGTATCGCCGAGTGAAACGGAAACGCATCAAAGCGAATTTGCTGGACATGGTCCGAACTGATTTGTGGAAAAAGTCATTGCGTAAACGAAACGCCAAGTTGATTCTGGCGCACGGTTACCATGACATGGTGCAGGATTTTCTGTTGTCAACGGAATCGGAATTGACGGACATTGATTCGTTTCATCAAGCCCGAAAGGCAGCCAAGCGACTTCGTTACGCGACCGACTTTCTGGGCGAAGACTTTCATCCTCAGCTTCGTGAATTAGCGCCTGCCTTTTTGGAATTGCAACAGCGCATGGGCATTGTGATGGACTACTTCCAATCCGCTCGACTGCTTGCCGAATGGTCCAAATTGGCCAAGAACGCCGATCTGGCCTGGACGCTGGACGAAATGTCTCGGATTGAACGCCAACGTACCGAGATGAACCACAATCTATTCTTGCAGTGGTTCACAGAAGACTTGCGCAACGATCTCCGTATGCGGTTCACTCGCGTCTTAAACGACACCATTTAATTGGGATGCGAAGGCGCTGTGTCGAACTAACGCTGCCTCTCAATTCGGCT
>JAGQOZ010000885.1 GCA_020426955.1 Planctomycetales bacterium | reverse complement strand
AACCGGCCGCCGAAGTCATCGCATTGTATTCCGGTTTTGAAGAAGGCGAGGTTGATTCCATCAGCTACATCAGCCTGGACGAACATCTGGGCCGCCTGACCGCTCGTGACCTGCGTCAATTGGAAACGAATGTGCCACTGGAAACGCTCAAAATTGTCGTGGACCTGGCAGTGGAAATCGGCCGTGAAGGACGAGAAGGTAAACCGGTAGGCACTCTGTTTGTTGTTGGTGATAGTCGCAAGGTCATGGCCAAGAGCCAACCTCTGGCGTTTGACCCGGTCAAAGGCTACAGCCGCAAAGAGCGCAATCTACGAGATAACCGGGTCAAAGAAGCCATCAAAGAAATTGCCTTGCTGGACGGCGCGTTTGTCGTCGCGTCGGACGGCACGGTGGAGGCCGCTTGCCGCCACCTGAACGGCACCACAGAAATGGTCACGCTGTCCAAAGGCTTGGGAACTCGACACTGGGCCGCTGCCGGTATCACCAAAGAAACCAAGTCGATTGCAATCGCGGTGAGCGAATCGAACGGAACGGTACGCATCTTTCAAAACGGTGAAGTCATGCTTCGCATTGAACCGTTCCGCCGTCCCATGAAGTGGAAAGATTTTGAATACGAACAGCCCGCTACGGAAAAAGAATGATTTTCATCCGCTGCGAATTGTCCGTTTTGTTCGTTCCCCTTGACTTTTGCCACAATTCGCCGCCGAAACGTTGTTTTGTTTTCAAAACCCAACTATGCTGCTGAACGAGTCGAATTCTTGGCCGAGTTTCATGGGGAGAAGTACAATGCGACAGATTTGCAGCACTCTGGTCTTGGTATTGGCCACGAATTTCGCAAGCTCGCGAGCCGATGTGATACCTACACAGTTGAGCGGTATTGTTCGAACGGAAGCCAATTTCGTCGATTGTTTCATCATTGACGTAGATCCTATCTGCAGCACCACCGGCGGCGTTGACGACAAGTCGTTCAATCTGCCGATGCCACTGGAAGATTCAACCGGCACCATTTCGGCGGAATCCGTTTCGAATGGATCCGATGCGTTTGCGTATTTAAATTATTCCATCACGCCTACCAAAATCGCCTTTGATTCTGACCTGGGCCTGAATAATGCAGTTCCGGGCGCCATGTCCAACTCCCAAGTGGAACTCGATTTCCGTTTTCAGCTGGACGAAGCAAGTCGATTTGTGTTTAACACGTTTTCTGGATTCGAACTGATGCTAACCGGACCGCTGGAATCCGATCCCGCCGTCTACAATGCAAGTTTCGAAAGCACTGAACCTGTCTTGCCCGCCGGAAGCTACCAGCTAACCGGAAATTCTCGATTGCTGTTCGATGCCGACGTGATCGCCGTTCCGGAACCAATTATGACGCTGGCCCCGTGGATGACATTTGTATTTTTTCATCAACGCCGTCGACGGCGATGAGTCCACCAGTTGGGTTCTACAAATGCGAATCTCATCTCGAACACCAGAAGGTGAACCTCTGCAATGTCGCATTTGCACGCGGACTTCTCTGGTGCTGGTGTCAGATCCGCCTGGAGATGCGGTCTGTCCAAATTGCGGATGCCATGATTGGATCATTGATTCGAACCGACAGATCGATCTCGATTTTGACACCTCGGCCAGTTCCGTGACAGAATGGATTGACCAAGTCAATCAGAGTCTGTCACTGATGGCCATTGCCCAATCAACCGCCGCAGGACTGAACCGAATGCTACGTCCGGCAGCGGTTGCCATCTGGCAGGTTCTAGAAACGCCTGACGCACCACGCGACATCCAGTTTTTGGTTCGAATCGGCCAAGTACACGAAGCCGATTTCATGTTGGAATTGCTTGAAAAAGGCCAGTCGATTGTCAGGCAAACCGAATTGCCCACCGGTTGGGTGACACGAATCGGATCGCTGCAGTTTATCGAATCGCCTGATTCCTTAACGTCGCGTTTCAGCATTATCGAAGTCTCGTTCTCTGGCAAAATTAATTCCGATTCGCAAGAGACCGCATTACGAATCACAACTAGCATGGGTGCCATCGCCGCGTCTCGCGCTCGTCGTTCCGTTCTTTCGACGAACGGTGACTAGCCCAACTAGATATCATCAAAGTCACGGGGATCGATCTTTGATACGAAATTAATGCGAGGGTTTTCTACCTGAAGCGCCTGAAAATCTTCGTCCTGGACATCTAATAACTTT
>JAGQOZ010000884.1 GCA_020426955.1 Planctomycetales bacterium | reverse complement strand
GTCATTCTTCTGAATGCCGGGAAACCATGCAATCTCTGCCTCCTTGACACTTCCGGTCATGTCCGAGCGAAAAATAAGTGTATCTAGCCCTTCTCGGGTTTTGGTTGGCTGGCGGTTTTCAAAAATCACAACAGACATTCTGTAACGATGGTCATTTGCATATTTCGTTCGAGCAATCCCAGTTGACCGTGACCTTTCAAAAACAGCCTTTGGTACCAATGTGGCCATCCAAGACAATTGTCCGTTCGATTCGCGGCGCAAGTTGCGGCCTGAAAGGTCGGTAAAGAACTTCGACTTTACCGGTCGGTCGTTCCCTTCACGCAAGAATTGAACATCGTCCTGCAGTTCAAAGCAGCGACGAGCCTGACCGCGTTGCATCAGCGGTGTTTGGTTGAATGTGGCCATACCGCCGCTCAACCCGTTGTCAATTGCTGTTTTCAATTCGGCAAGACTGGCATACGGAGCAGGTTGACCATTTGTAGAAACCAAGTCTTCCGCGCGGCTGCTCAACACGGTGATTCGCGTAAAGCGACTGGCAAAGCGAGAAAGCCCACCACCATCTGTTTCTGCCAAGCCTAACGGGTCAAAACAGTACAGCTGTGGAATCAGTCGTCCCGTTTCCGGATCGTAGATATCATCCAGCCCGTGCATACTGACCCAATACGGCGCATCCAGTGAACCTGTCTTATCGAATTCGCGGACGTGGAATTCGCGAAAGGCAGCTCGCCCAAACTGCGCGATACGATCTTGGCGAAGAGCACGATTCGCCTTGGAATGCGCCAACGGAATCATGGCCGCCACACCCAGCAAGCCAATCGCCACGATGGCAATCGACATCAGGATTTCGATCAAACTGATCCCGCCGCGAAATTCTCGGCCAACTACCGCTCTGTTTCCCATAACTGCTTCCTCGCCCATCTCCAAACTTGCAGTCACGCCCCAAATGGCGGACCGTTGATTCTACCAAATCAGGGAATCTGAACGAGAAAAAGTGGAAACAACTTCAGAAAAAAGAAGATGAGGCTGCTGGGGCTCGAACCCAGGACCTACGGATTAAAAGATGATGGTTCCAAATCCAAAACCACTTGTTTTACAGGCCGGAGTGTACTTTCGTTGAACTGCCGACACCACCCCAAAAACGCTTAAAAAACGGCGAAAATTTCGGCAGTAGCTGATGAAGAGGTGTCGCGACACCCGATTCGATTGAATTGGACAAATTCCTAGTTTTATTGCAGAATAGAGTTGTATTAGTATTCCAGGAATCTTCAATGAGAAGTAGCCCAAGCTGTACAGCCCTAATTATTGCGGATCACGTTCACCGTGACTCGGCTTCCGGCCGTTGGCACATTATTGGGACAATGGATGCGATTCTATGCCAATCATTACCATCTGAAGCCGTGATTGGCATTTATTTTGTCCTTTCCGGTTTCGAATGTGGTGACCATAACGTTCTTGTCCGAGTTGTCGAGATTGGTCGGGACCAAGTGTGCTCGGCCTCATTTGACGTAACCTTCAATGACATAACGCGTGGAGAATTCCACTTCGGAGAAAACCTGATCACTACCTTCGATCACGTCGGCGATTATTTGGTAGAGGTATTAGTTGACGGGGAAATAATGAATTATCGTCCCTTGAAGGTGATGGAAGTTGAGGCGGAATGATGCAGATGACTCTTGATAGATGCTCAAAAGTTCACAACACGCGATTTGAGTCGCTTCATTACCAGGGCTCTTTCGCATCAACGAATAGTTCACGCGGCACAATGCTGGCACGTCTGGAACATTTGGCAAATCAACTTGAACTAGACAGGCGAATTCAGTCGCTCATTCCGAGCGTTGATGAAGCCATTCGAATGGCTTGTGAACATCCTCCGGCACAAGAATGGTTTGAAGGCGACGAAGAGAAACCTTGGTAGCTGGATGGTATCAACATGCTCAAATTGGGGTCTATCGTTTGGGCAGAGGTTTCTGATCCCTCGGGACACAATCCAAAATGTCGTCCCCTTGTAGTTATTCGAGAGATTACTGACTCTTCCTACCTGGCAGTAGCTGCGTCCACGAAAGTCCCTGAACCATTACGTTCTGACATGGTATTACTTCCGTTCGCACGAAATGGCTCCTGCAATACGGGACTTAGGTCTAAGACAGTTGCAGTTTGTAGTTGGGTTATGATCATTCAAGAATCTTCCA
>JAGQOZ010000883.1 GCA_020426955.1 Planctomycetales bacterium | reverse complement strand
TCAGCGATGGACTTCAGAAACGCTCAGTTTCCCCTCACTTACGTTTCGGGCTATGAAACGTTTCGGGCTATGAAAAACCGCAACTTCGATGGCGGCGGCGGTATTTCGGTCGCTACTTTCGCCTAAGCGAATCAATTATGAAACGATACGCCCCACGACACACCCGGCCGACGTGGGGGCCGCGCGTATCGAGGGTGTGGGCGACCGTGCCAATAATGCATGGGCCGAGCGTAATAGTGTTCTTCCACAATGACGGGCGTTGGTGCCGGAGCGACCGGAACTTGGACCACGGCTGGCGAATTACTTTGAAGACCTGCGTTTTGAATCCCCTGGAGCACTTGATCGGAAACTCCTTGGCGTTTCATTTCAATGATATCATTCGCGGTCAAAGTTCCGGCGAATCCATGTGTTTGGACGTGGTTCAAAATGATTTCGTCACCCACGCCCGCTTGGCTCATCGCCACTGTATCGTGAATGGTCGTCGCGCCGTGCAGCCTTCGCCCCAATGATTCTTCGATACGTTGCTGGTTGCGTTGGTCGATTTCGTCCATGCCCGACCCAACGGCCGCGCCGGTAATGGCACCTAACGCTCCACCAATGGCACTGCCGGCCAGTGTGTTTCCTTTTTCGTGCCCAATCGCAGCACCGAGCCCCGCGCCGGCCAAGCCGCCCACGGCAGCACCGCGATCTGCCATGTATGGCGACCGACAACCAACGACCATGCTCGTCAGGATGGCAAACCAGAGTGTGTGGAATGTCGATTTACGAAGCAAGTTGCTCATGCAAAATTCGCTTCCTAGATTGGTGATGGAAGTCAAGCATTAGCCAGTGTGCAGTCGTTGCACTTCGGTCAATAGACGATTTGTGCGAATAGTGACAATGGGCTGGACGTAGGTCAAGATGGATCAAGCAAGCATGCCAGCATCGGGTGGTCGAAATATGGGGATTCGTCACCTCATCCATTACGGTTTCGTAGCCACTGCCAGTAATCGGACTTCCTGGCGGAATTTGCTTTGAACTGGAGTTTGATTGCGATAGAATCGGCCGCACCCGCCGTCCGGGATTCGATCTTGGCGAACAACTTGCGGCGTGACCTGCCCGGCATTCCTACCTGAAAACATAGGCGAACAAATCATATGCGGCCAGCACAGAAGCGGCGATCGCTTGTTATTGGCGAAGTCCTGGAGGCTCGATGCGTGCTGGATAGCACCGTCGTCTTCAACGAATTGTTCTATCATCCGCTTGATACAATCGAAGGCGACGCGGTTGAATGGATCGAACTGTACAACCAAAACGGCGTGGATGTCGAACTTTCGCATTGGACGCTTGACGGCGGAGTGCGTTACGAATTTCCGGCCGGCACCATTCTTCCCGGCCAACAGCAACTGGTGATTGCGTCCGATCCGATTCGATTGCAACAACAGACCGGCTTGGAAAATGTTTTCGGTCCGTTCGAAGGAAATTTGTCGAACGGAGGTGAATTGGTCGAACTGCGTTCACATACCAATCGCATCATGGACCAAGTGCGGTACGACGATCAAACTCCCTGGCCTTTGGCCGCCGATGGAACCGGCTTGACGCTGGCCAAGCGGTTTGAAGATAAAGACTCCGCGTCGGCACAGAATTGGACGGTCAGCGCGCAGCCGAATGGCACGCCCGGCCAACCCAATTTTTCAGCTGCCAGTGACAGATTCGAATCACTGGTCGATACCACGACGTCGCTGCACTATGCGGTCATCTCTGCCGATGACGGGCTGGCCAATAATTGGACTCTTTCCAACTTCGACACTGCGAATTGGCCCCAAGTTGCCACCAACCAAATCGGTTACGACGTGACCGGCTTTGGTCCGGCGTCGTTAGTACGGCATTATTCACTGGACCAAAACTTGGAGGATTCGACCGGAATAGGACCGATAGGGCAAACGACCGAAGCGACATTCACCGCAGAACATTCGCCCGCCTTGGGATCGACCGGTTCGCTGTCCTTTGACGGAACGAACGATGAAGTGGTGATTCCCGATGCCGAAACATCCGAGGCTTACACCATGTCCATTTGGGTAAAACCAGATCGGATCACCGGCCAAGGAATTGTCTTTCGTAGCGCCGTATCGCCATTGCTGTTCTGGTCGCACGCCTTACGCATGACGGCCGATGGTTATTTTGAAGCGTATGCGGTGGATGGCGGCGGTACG
>JAGQOZ010000882.1 GCA_020426955.1 Planctomycetales bacterium | reverse complement strand
GTGGTGCCCGCCGGCTTGATCTCACTCGACGGAAACGTTCGCATCGAACGGCTGGATGAACGCACCAATCCGAATTGCGATTACCTGACGCTTGCCCTGCTGGACTCACCTCGCGTGCAAAGCGTGACGACCGTGACTGCCGAAAAAGATAAAACGTCCAATGTCAATCGCGCCGCCGCATTCACACTTGTCTCGGCGAACGCAGATTCAACGACCGGAATTTTTCCCGTCGAGCCTGGCGAGATTGTTCGCGAGTATCCACCGCTGGCCAGATCGAAATCGGGGAAGTCATTTTTGGCCGCCAAGAAAGCCGTCGAAGCCGATTGGGCGGTGCGGCTGGCTGGACAAGAGCGTTTGCGTGAAGCCAAACCGATTGCCGCAGACAAGGCCGATTGGGTGATTCGGGTTGAAAGCCGATCGAAGTTTCCGACGACCAAGCTTCGTCGGGTCACGATTCTCGATGCGCAAGGCAACGTTCGCTTTCGCAAGAGCTATCGTAAGGAAGCCATCCCAGCGCACATTTTCTACGTCGGGCTTCGAGTTGACTTCGCAAGTTTATCTAACTACGCGTCCTTTCATATTGGTCGGGAGATCAGACAGTCTGGCGAACAAACATTGAAGCCAGAGGCGGAATTACTGCAAGCCATCCAATTCAAGGTGCCACGATGTGACGAAACGGTCGTGCAATCGTTGCAGCGCGAGGCATTGAACGCACTCGATGACCCTGCGGCCAACTCCGCTCGACTTGATCTGGCGCGGCGATACCTCGGTTTGTTCTACTTTGATGCGAAACCGCAAGACCTGCCGCTGATCGCAAGAATTGTGGCAGATGATCGCGTGCGAGACATCGAGCCGCAACTCACCAACGTCTTCTCAACTAAGAAGACACCGCTTGAGATGCGAGATTCGTTTCTGCGTCGCATAACCATGAACCACAGTTCGGCCAGCTTGCGGGACTGGTTGGGTCAATGCTTGGCGAATCTGCCAGCGGGAACGTTTGCCGATTGCGGTCCAGCCTATCAGCAGATTTGGGACTCGCCGGAAACTTGCCAGCAAGCGGGGCCACTGATTGCGACGCTTGCAGATCTTCCACCGGACCAGGCCATGCCAATGCTGGATGAGATCATAGACTATGCGGTCGAGCTCCCGCACTGGAATGATCGACGCGCGATGATTCATGGGATCCGCACTGCGATGATTCGTATGGGGACAACAGCGTCGGCGGCGGTGCCAAAAATACAGGAACTCTATTTGCGTCGTCCTTCGCCGATCATGAACAACGCGCGCGATGCCAGCGAGTGGCGATTTGCGTTGGCTCGGATGGGAGTCGCGGCAGAAGACTTGCCCGTATTTCCCGGTCAATCTCGCGACTCAATCGAACGGAATCGGCAAGATGTAGTCGACAAAATCCGACGTTTCGATCAAGCCAACGTGCTGGCGAATAGATAATTCAAATGCTGTGAAACTGTAAGACTTGTAAAAAGTAACGTTGGACGCCACTTCAGGCAACCATTCTTCGAATTGCTGCCGACGCATGTCGCAATCCCAAATCGAACCGACGTGGAACTTGCAACTCGAATTTCGTTCAAAGCGCAAAAAAACGCGTTCGGCGGAAACCGAACGCGTTGCCAAGATCACGTTTCTCGTCATGTTGTTTCGAACGAATTCTTCTCTTGCGAACGACTACCAGCGTAGGTCAAAACCAAAGCTCAGGCCTTGAGCCCAGAAGCTGGATTCGTTGAAGGCGAAGCGAGGACGTAAAACGCCTGGGTTCGCGGTGGCCGGTGGAATCAAATTTGGATTCACCGTCAGATCAATCGCGTCACCTGGTCGTGACACCGCGTCCCAATATAGGAACGAATAGCCGAACAGGAATCGTAGGTTCGTGGCAATCTGATAGCCCAGCGTCAGATCCACTTCGGGAATGACCGCAAACGTGTCACTGGTGTAACGCCCGATATTGCTGCTCTGTGCCAACAAACCACCTTGGTCTTGGAACGTCGTGCCGCCGGAAGCGGATGTGGTTGAACCGCTGATAGTCACAATCCGACGATTGTTACCCATGGCCAGTCGGCCCAGCACTTCCAAGCTCCACGGTCCCTGGTACTTTTCCCAAGCCAAGCCAACTTCACCGCCGTGAAATTCATTTTCCGCTCGGAACGAATCAAACAAATCAAACGAAGTAGACGTGT
>JAGQOZ010000881.1 GCA_020426955.1 Planctomycetales bacterium | reverse complement strand
GGCAGCGCTGAAGCGACTGAATTTGGACGAAAAGACACTGGTCGTCTTTTGCAGCGATAATGGGCCGGTCTTGGACGATGGCTACAAAGACGACGCCATTGAAAAGCTGGGTTCGCATAAGCCGAATGGACCTTTTCGCGGAGGCAAATACAACGTCCTGGAAGGTGGCACTCGCACTCCCTTTATCACTCGTTGGACGGGACGCATTCAGCCCGGCGTTTCGGACCAAATCGTTTGCACCATTGACTTAGCGGCCAGTTGCGCGGCGCTGGTGAACCAGCCGTTGCCACAAGACGCTTGTTTGGATTCCATGAACGTCATGCCATCGCTGTTAGGTCAAGCAGATGCTTCGGGCCGCAATCACTTAATTCAACAGGACAACGGACGCAGCGGCAGTTATGGGCTGCGCATCGGCAAATGGAAGCTGCAACGGTACGATTCGAAGGGAACCACCAACGTCGAGCTGCGATTGACGCGAACCCAAATGCCGCGATTTCAATTGTTCGATCTAGAAAAAGATCCGGCCGAACAGCACGATCTAAGCGAACAGCATCCCGAGATTGCGGGCGCCATGCGAGACCGCTTGAAACAATTGATTCAATCCGGACGTAGTCGCGACGTCACGCTGGACCTGAGCTTCTTGCCGTAAGTTCGGCCAGATCGGAGTTGATTTCTTGTTCCTGTAATGGATGAGGTGACAAATCCCTAGCAAATCACGCCTTCCACTACCTGCAAGTTTCCGCGACTGCTCGTCCGTCGACCTGCCAGGTCTTACTGCTGCGGCATGGATTGTTGAATTCGAAGTTGAATCTGCTGGAATTCGGACGAAGTGGGTTCGAGTTCCAAGAGACGTTGGACACTGTCCTGGGCTTCGTCCCAGCGTTGCATTTTTTCCAACAACAGAGTCAACAACAGGCGAAAATCCACGTTCGTCGGTTCCAACGTACACGCTTTCTGCAACGCTTCTGCTGCCGCTGCATTCTGCTGATTCAGATACAGTAGCAAACCGTAGCGATATTGAATCGGCGCCATGTTGGGCGCCATCGAGGCATCGCGAGCCATCAACGGGAGTTCCTCCGCACGCAACCTCGCCGCTTCGTCGGGATCTCCAAATTGTTCTAACAGCGCCGCCAGATTGCTACGAGGTCCGGTGACATCGGGCTGGACGGCAATCGCATTCTGATACGACTGCATGGCTTGACGCAGGTGTTCCACTTGCCGAGCTTCCGCGCCATTGGCGTTCCCATTGGCTAAGGCAGCCGCCAGCCGTTCCGACAACAGTGCCAATGCCATGTGCGAACCAGCTTGATCGGCGTGCTCGAACAGACCTTCGCGATATTCCTGAATGGCCGAATCAAACTGCTGACGTTCTTCATCGGTCAGACCTGACGGCGGTACGATGGCCAGGATTCGAGCGGCTTCGGTGCGGACAATTCGATCTTCATCCTGCAGCAACGGCCAAACGTATTGCAGCAAATTCGCCACCGGCAACGCATCACAATATGCCAACGCCGTGACGCGCACTTGCGGATCAGGGTCGTCCAACTGTCGTATGGC
This sequence comes from Planctomycetales bacterium, assembly GCA_020426955.1. Lineage (GTDB taxonomy): Bacteria > Planctomycetota > Planctomycetia > Pirellulales > Pirellulaceae > JAGQOZ01. The sequence goes on along the minus strand of JAGQOZ010000881.1, from coordinate 638 downwards.
TAACTGCAAATGCGTTGGATCTGGCGAAGCATTGCGCAATTGTTCCAGCGCCGTCGCGCGAACGATCGCTGGGACCGAACGAATCTTCACCAGTTCCTGTAAAGCAGTCGAATCGGAAAACTCCCCTTTCCAAGCCGGCGCCAATGCAGTGGCAAAATGCGGCGGTCGTTCTTTGGTGCCGAACCACTTTTCCACTTGCTCGGCGGCCCAACGGTCGGTTCGTTCCAATTCGGCGGCCACTTCCGGCAGTTTGTCGGCAGCAGCCAGCCACTTGGAATAGTGCGTCAATTGCGCACGATGCTGTTCGGGAATTCGTTCCGCATCTACATGGCAGCCGGTACACGCATTGGGCGTACCCAGCTGGACGGACAGATCCGGACGAGGAACTCGCAGACTGTGGTCTCGACGAAAATCGACTTCCATGTACGGCGTCGAAGGCATGTGGCAATTGACACATTGCGCGCCGGCGGAACCGGGCTGATGAAAATGGTGCCCCGGCGAATCATATTTGGCTACAGGATGCTGATGACATGACGTACAGACGTTGTTGCCGTTGAATTTAAGCTTAGTGGTGTGTGGATCATGACAATCCGTACACCGAATGCCTTTGTGGTACATCTTGCTTTGCGTGTACGAAC
>JAGQOZ010000880.1 GCA_020426955.1 Planctomycetales bacterium | reverse complement strand
GATGCAACGCCATATCAATCGCCTGCTGTTGTTCCAGCAGGACCGCTCGCTCACGAGCGTAATTCAGCTTGGCGTTTCGCACTCCGGCCAGCGCTTGTCGATAACCCAGCGGCACGTTCAACTCCAGTCCGAACTCCCATTCTTGATGATCCAAGCTAGTGAGATCTCGATGCGCACTGGCAAAATTTCCGCCATTGCCCATCAGGTCATCCCCGAAGCCTCGCATGCGGTGTCGAGCGATCGCGTCCAATCCGGGCAGCAGAAAATTCTTGGCGGCCAAGACGCGAAGTTCTTCTTGTTTGACTTTCCACGCTTGGCGACGCAATTCCGCTCGTTTTTCAAACGCCGTTTGGCGAAGCGACTCCCAATCGTAAGTCATGGGCGTTAAAGTTGGTTCATCACTGGGCCGAATGAGCCGAACGTCTGTGTTGGTTTCGCTGATTAATTGTCGCAGCGTACGTTCGGCTTGATAAACGCCTTGTTCGCCTAGCAATGCGTCTGACAGTAGCTTCCGATTATTCAGCACTTCGCCCTTGGCTTGGAACACGGTATCGATTTCGCCACCTTCGTAACCACCCGCATCCGCTCGCGATTTTGCGCGACGATAGGTGTCTGTCACCGCTTCCAGCGCCTTTCTTCTGGCGTCATACGTGCGATAGGCCAAATAGAGTTGCCAATACGCGTCTTCAACTTGGCTAATGCGATTGCGCACCGCCATTTCCAAATCCGCCAAACTGATATCCGTATTGATTCTTGCGATCAGAATGCCGTTACGAAACCGCAGTCCGGGCTGCGCGTTGGGGCCGGCAATCCGATTGAATTCGATTCCCGCACCTTGCAACAAAGGATGTCGAACTTCCGACTGCCACTGCGTTTCGTAAGCACTCGGAAATCGATTCCCCAACCGGTTGTTCGAATCGTAGGCTGTTTGTTGACGAATAGAAAAGCGAGTTCCTGTGGCGGCGGTTTTGGAAAGTTCAGTCTGGAAGTTGAATGTATCTTGTGTCAACTGCTGGACGCCACCGCCGATGATTTGGTTATTGAAAACGCGATCATTCTTGCTGTACAAGAACTGCGACGCCAACGACGCATCGAATTCGCTGAGCGCCGCTTGGACGCCAAAAATCGGATCAGATTCTTGGATGGCTGGGTCAAACGCGGTGGTGATCGATTCCGGATTGGAAATGATGCGGCCACCCAGATCGGCAATGACTTTGGTACGAAGGCTTCGTTCAATCGCTTCGTCCAACGATAGATCCCAGAATTCCGTGGGCAGCGAATCGGCTGGACGAGGTGCGATGCTGGGCGGCGGTTGGACGGCTGGTTCGCACAAGTCGGGATATTCAATGGCCATAGACTGCGCATCGCAGGCCGGTTGGCATTCCGAATTCGACGGGGATACAGAAGGCGATTGGCCAAAGCGAAACGATCTTCGATGCGCGCAGCCGGTGGCCAGCAACATCAAAACCATGGCCCCTACGGTCCATGTTCGCTTTCGCATCCGGCGAATCATGATCATCCTTGTTTGGCAACGAAAATTACGAAACGAACGATTCCGTTTCGTTCGCTAAATCCTGCTTTCGGCTGTCCACGGCCCAACGCTGCAACGATATCACTAGCGTTGCTACGACTGTCATGATCGACGTGAATTACACGGTTGGTTTCTGCCGTGTTCGCTCCGGAAACTTTGCGCGGCCCGAACAAACCAATTCGGCAGGCCTTGCCCATTGACGCGTTGGCCGCTTTCCGTGGACTGGCTGCTAGCATCGCGACGATAGCACACTGCTGGTTGGTACACGGTTCGTTCAATTCGGAGGAACGTTGGATGCAGATTCGCCTATTTCTTCTTGGTTGCGTCTTGATTTTGACGAACGTGCGACTTCTGGCCATCGCGGACGAACCGGTGGTGATGATGGCGCCGACGAATCCGATCCCGGTGGACGCTACTGCGGCGCACGAATCCGCAGCCGTTTCATTGGACTCGCCGCTACGTTCGATCGAATTCACCAAATTTGATCCGCTGGAACCAACTCATCCAGCAGACACGTCGCTCAAACGCATCTCGCCACCGAAAACCATCAAGACGTATTCTTGGGAACCGAGCGGCGCGACGCACGGAAGACTGTTCTTTGAAGATGTCGCCCTAGAACGCCACGGTCTCACCAATCTTCCTCGTCTGCAACCCGGCATTTCGGCGCT
>JAGQOZ010000879.1 GCA_020426955.1 Planctomycetales bacterium | reverse complement strand
CGTGACGCCACAGCTACACCTCGGATTCATCTTCACGCATGAATAAGGATACTCGCTGTACGCCTTCAAAGCCTTCCAATTCGGACTGAAGTTCGTGACTCCTCGCTGGATCACGAAGTTGCAAGCGGTACGACATATCGACGGCAGCGTCACCAATTTTACGAGTGGCGGCAAGTTGGATGCGGCGAGCATGGCGGTTCAGAATATTCGAAAGGCTGGATCCTTCGGCACAAAGCACGTTCAAGACGACATCGTATTTCTGTCGACTTCCGAATTGAGTCAAACCTAAATAGAACAACACCAAGGCGACAAAGATAACGCCGATGACTGCACGAGACTCCTGCTGGGTTCCCACCGCCATGCCTTCCACAATTGCCCACAGCACGAAGGCTGTATCACGTGTGTCTTTCAATACGTTTCGGAAACGTACGACGGCAAAAACGGCCAGAAGTCCAAACGCGATGAACATGCTGCCCGCCATCAACATCATCATGAATGCCACCAGCACGGGCAGCACCACCAATGATGCGGTAAAGGTCTGCGAATACGAGAGAACACGGTGAGTGAACATGTATGTCCAGCCAATCACCTGTCCCACGACAAACGCCAGCATCAACAAAAAGACAGTGTTTTGCGGACTACCGGTCGCATCACTGTCGCTATGTAAAAGCAAGTCAATCCACTCGTTCATGTTGCCGTCTTATTCTGCCCTGCCTGCCTCTCGACCAGTGAAACCCATCAGCTTTTCATCTGGCAAACTCTTCACTCCAAGTGCTTCCACGCACTTCACATATTTGGGCACCGATGTCCGTTGAAGTTCAAAAATGTCAGAAAGTTCATGCATCCATAACGGAAATCGATCTGTGAATTTTAATTCAAGTACAACGCCATCCAATTTGGGAACTGCCGGATTTTTTGGAATCTCTAGGTCTGTTCCTGGAATGTAGATCCCACCCTCTAACTGTCGATCAAATGTGACTCGCACCGCATTGCTGTCGGGCGAAACGTACGCTTGTCGATGGTAATAAACGTAAGTGCAACCTTGCGCGCCAATTTTGTCACGCAGATAGCAGAATTCGTTTAACGCATCAAACTGCTTGCTGGAGATCTTGGAACCGTAAAGATAGCCAACATCTATCGGTGCACCGGCAAGAATTTGCTTCGCACCTTCTCGACTTACAGCAGCTCGCTTCTTTTTGATCACGTCGGTTTCGCGTTTTTTGATTTCAAGAAACGCGGGGTTCGATTGATCGTCATCATAAAAGCGAATTCGAAGCTTGAACCGATTTTTTTGTCCTTGAATAGTTTGGTCGTAAAGCAGTAACCCGGAATTATCCAGGTAAAGACTGCAGACTGGGTACCCAATTCCACCAAAGCGAATCAAGAATTCATCCGGCTCAAGGTAACTGCTAATAAATCGAGTGATCTCTTCGGCAACCCTTTCGGTCACATAATACTTGTACTCGAAACGACTTGACTGAAGACTTTGTCCCGCCACGATCCTGTGTCCTTATTGCTCGTTCCGCATCCCAACATACGATCCTAGATCTTAGTCAAAATTCGCGATAAATTCACGGGTTTCATTATAATTCATTGGCTGGACAATGAAATTACGCAAATTGACAAGTCGGTGCAAATACCGCGGTTTAGACCGCAAAACCCAAACAGTAAAATGCGAGCTGTTAACAGAATTGAATACGGGGCTCGTATCCAGGGGCGTTTTGCCATAATCGGTGATCCCCAATCTGAGAGGAACTCATGTCAGATCGACCGGTGCGCTATTTTGTTTTTGACGTCGAGAGTGTGGCGGACGGAGATCTTGTGGCGAAGATCCGCTATCCCGCCGATTCGCTGACGCCATCCGATGCAATTCATCGGTATCGAACAGAACTGTTGGAAAAATCTGGAACGGATTTTATTCCCTATACCTTTCAGCTGCCGATATCCGTCGTCGTCGCTAAAGTGAGCGACGATTTTCGCCTGCTGGACATTGTCCTATTGGACGAACCACAGTTTCGGCCACATGTGATTGTCGAGCACTTTTGGCGAGGTTGGGAGTCGTACGGGCACCCAACGCTGGTGACGTTCAATGGTCGGTCCTTTGATGTGCCATTAATGGAGTTGGCTGCATTTCGGTATGGTATTTCGATTCCCAATTGGTTTGCGATGAATGGCAAAAGTTGGGATCAGCCTAGGAACCG
>JAGQOZ010000087.1:12237-15715 GCA_020426955.1 Planctomycetales bacterium | reverse complement strand
GCTGCGTTCCTCGCTGACGATGTTTCCTAAGCCCGTTTGGTTTTCCACGCATCGCTGTCCGGAAAAAGTGGCCAAGCGTCTGCTGGACTTTTATGTTCGACCGAAGTCTTGGCGACTGCTACCGATTTTGGTCAGCGCGATCCGAGGCTAATCGCCTGCGGCTGGTTTAACACTTCGCGCGGATCAAGAACGTTTAGCAACTGGTGCTGTTACGCCTGCTTGCCGAGATTCTGAATGAGGTTGGCAATCAATTCAGGATTGTCTTGTTCAATCAGATGATCGATGGTGGCTTGTTTGACGCCCAGTTTTCCTAGATGCAGGGCAATGCTCGCCCAGTGTTTTTCTCGTTTTTTGCCTTCGGAAAGATACAGTTCCGTGATCAGCTCTTGAACGCGTTGAAACGCAATCGATTCTCGATTGTCATAATAGTTCTTAATGACTTTTTGCTGGTATTTGGAAAATTCGGCCATAGTGCATCCCCAAAGTGGTATGGAATAACGAGTTTGCTGCGACTCGGAATCGCCAAGCGAACGGCGTCAAGTTTCTTCGTCCAGTTTCGGCAAATAGATCGACAAACCGTGCATTCTATTGTCAATTTTCCGGTTCGTCGCGACTTCTTGGCGATTGGTGCGAACAAGTGCCAGCTTGGCTACAGATCGACGAGTTCCTAAACCGATGACGGATAGGCATCATTGGTGGTTTTCCCGTCGAATCGTGCATGTTAGATTTTAGCGTCGGTGGAGCGACGGCAAAGTGCCTGGAGATCTGGGCCAAGCCGCATTTATTGCTCGAATTCGCTTGGAACGTCAATGATTCATGCGTTCGAGCTTAGAACCACAATCACTTATCATCACTTTGACCGTTTTTTGAGTGTCGGGATTTGATCTATGCCGGTCGTAAAATTCGTTAAAGAACAAAAAGAAATCAATGTTCCTGCAGGTTCTAATCTTCGGACCGTCGCGTTAAACGCCGGGATTAATGTGCACCAGGGGTTAAACGGCATCGGCGCATCGGCCAACCGCTATTTCAATTGTAAAGGTTTGGGGCAATGTGGCACGTGTCGTGTAAACATTGTGAAGGGAATGGAGAACGTGAATTCGCCCGGTATGGTCGAAAAATTCCGCTTCAAATGCCCCGTGCCGGATCCGATTCCAGCACTCGCCTATATTGGGCACGAAGACACCATGCGACTGTCTTGCAAGACGGTTGTGAACGGTGACATCGAAGTGGAAACAGGCCCCGAATTAGATTTGTTTGGGGAAAACTTTTTCAGCTAAGCCAGCAGGACGGGCTATCGTGAAGCAGATCATTGCCGTGGTCCGCCCGTTTGTCGCGGATAAGGTTCTTAACGGGCTGAAACGAGCTCCGCTGGAGGCGTTATGTGTTCGCGAAGTCAAAGGTTACGGCCGACAAAAGAATCATCTGGACGAATACGACGGCAGTGAATTTGCCTTGGCGTTTCTACCCAAAGTTGAAATCTCGTTATGGGTCGAAGACGCTCGGCTGGAAAGCATCCTAGCCAAGGTCAAAGAGTCGGCCAACACGGGCCGAATGGGTGACGGCAAGATCTTTGTCCTGCCCACCACTCACGAACGAGTCATCGATTTCTAGACGGTTCAAGTTCGATCTAGGAACGCGTTCCGTCTTCTTGCGAATGGCAAAGTGAGTGCGTGATTTTCTCCATGTGAAAGTAGAGCCATTCCGTTCGAGTATAAATGGCGTGGCCCAGCATCTGTTGCTCCAACTGATTGGGCGAATCTTGATAGTCGACCAAGAATGTCGTCCCCTCGGAAGGCACTCGTTGCCCAAGACGTAATCGAGCAACCAGGTCTCGCCGACGAATGCCTTGTTCAATCAGCGTTCGCAGGGCACGTTCTGCAACCTGCTTTCGCCAAGACAGCAAGTACGGCCAGAAATTGGAGCCGGCAACTCCAATCTGGTGCACCCAATCACCGGCGGGAAAACCCGATTCCACAATTCGTTTCCCCAATTCGCTCCAATCACCGTGTAAGGCTGACAGGTAGTCAGCGTCTGGTAATGATCCGCTGGGCTGATGATGGACAAAGTGCAACAACGATTCGTAGCCGGACGTTTCCCACCCGTAGCGAATGGGCGTGCCAAACGTCACGATATCCAGCGCCGGAAAGGACGGATCTAACAACACTTCCGGTCGCACATCCGTTGGTGAAACGTTAGCGACCGCTGGAGGCTTGAGCGTGCGAATAATCCGCCGGAATTGGCGTAATTCGCTGGTTTCCGTTGAGCTATTCAAATGTGTTAATAACGCAAATACGTTGCCCGCGTGACTATGTCCCCACAACATGATTCGTCTTGCTTGGCCGAAGTGTTGCTGGATTTCGTTCGCTAAATCCCACGCCGCGACCGCTCGCCCCGAATGATGATTTTCACTAGACCAACGAAACAACCGCACTTCAATTTTCTGGCGAGTTTGACCAGCGTTTAATGCCTGCTGCAGCAGACTAGCAAATTGCTGCGTGTAGTTGCCGCTTTCCGTCATGAAGCTATCCACCAATTGCTTACGTTGACGTTCTAGCGTTTCAGCCGCGTCTGGCAGCCAACGACCGACTTCGCGAATCAGACCAAAGGCGTCGTTACCGGTAAACGTGCCGTGGACCAAATAGATGGCGACAACTCCGACTTCTGACAACGCCTTGCCAAAGCGAGCCATCCCTTGCTGGAAAGCCAAAGTTCCAGGCTGCGGCGGCAGGTGCGGACACAGCAAGTGATACGGTGCATGCGGCAACGCGGACGTATAGGCTTGATGGCAAAAACGATTGTCGACTGGCATAATGACAAGTGAGATTTGGTGAACGGAAGAAAAGAAACAGTCTAGTCCAGTGCATCATGGCATGCCAGATTTAGTATCGGTCATGATCGTTTTGGTCCGAAAGAAATCGCAGAGACGCAAAGTCGCCGAGTCGCAAAGAACCGCACGCCGGCTCGGCGAGATTCCATCCCCTTTGCGTCATAGCGGCTTCGTGGCTTTGCGTTAAAATCACGTGCGTCTCCTGGCTCCCATTCCTGTAGCATGCACAACAGTCACAAAGCGATAGGAGTTTCTTCGATGTGTGGGCGATTTACTATTCATTCCCAATTGAATTTGTTGCTGCAACAGTTCGCTTTGGAAATGAACGAGCGTGAGCTGCCTGACTTTGAACCTCGTTATAATCTGGCGCCGACAAATCAAGCTCCGGTCATTCTACAAACCGAATTGGGCCGAAAGCTGGAATTGATGCGGTGGGGCTTGATTCCGTCCTGGGCCAAGGACAAATCGATTGGCAATCGAACGATTAATGCTCGAGCCGAATCGTTGGCGGACAAACCGTCGTTTCGATCTGCTTTCAAACGACGCCGCTGTCTGGTGCCAGCCGATGGCTATTACGAATGGATGAAAGTTGGCAAGGAGAAGCAGGCGTTTCTGATTCGCACTATCGACGAACAGCCGTTCGCCATGGCA
>JAGQOZ010000087.1:0-12138 GCA_020426955.1 Planctomycetales bacterium | reverse complement strand
GTGGCACGATCCGGATACCGCGAAGAACGTGTGTTCATTTACCATTGTGACGACCGCCGCGAATGATGCCACGTCGGAGATTCATGATCGTACGCCAGTGATTCTGACGCCCAGCGAATTTGATTTGTGGCTTGATCCCGAGGTCCAAGAAACGCCGCGTCTACAAACTTTGCTGGATGCACTTCCGGCAGATCGAATCAAAGTGGACCCCGTCAGCAACTATGTCAACAAAGTGGGGCATGAAGGCGAGCAGTGCGTTCAAATTCAGCGAAGCCTGTTTTGAGAAATGTTCGCTTTGTGCAACATGCGAATGTTAATTTCTGTGCAGGCCCCAACAATTGGGGTGCCGCGCCGTTGTGTGTGCTTAATCCATCGCGTACTCTGAAAGCTTCATCCGCTGCGGTCCAGATATCGCCAATCTTGAGGAGCTTGTTTTCATGTTCTGTTCGCGAACCGGTCGCGCCAATTCGTTTGTGGTGATGGTGCTTCTGGCCGTTGCGCTGCTGCTGTTGTTGACGTTCGCTCTGTACAAACTGAATCGTTCCGGTCGACAAAGTGTTCAGTCGGGTTCTTCGCCTGCTTCGACCGGCAACGCCGAACCTGGCGAGTCGATGGCGGATCTCGCCGATAACGGCGATGGCTTGTTGATGTACTGTGCGGCCGGCGTCCGCTTGCCGGTGGAAGAAATTGTGGCGGCGTACCGAAAGGAATACGGCGTATCGGTGCAATTACAATATGGCGGGTCCAATACTTTGCTGAGCCAGCTGGAAGTGGCTAAGACGGGCGATTTGTATTTGGCAGCGGACGAAAGCTACACGATTTTGGCCAAGCAAAAAGGGTTGGTTCGCGAGTCCATTCCGTTGGCCGTGATGCGACCGGTAATTGCAGTTCGGAAAGGAAACCCCAAACAGATACGCGGCATTGACGATTTGTTGCGAACTGACATTACCACGGCGTTGGGCAATTCGGATCAAGCGGCTATTGGACGAACGACTCGTAAACTGCTTTCTCGTTCCGGTCATTGGCCGCGTCTGGAATCGCATGTCACCAAGACTGGTGTCTTCAAACCGACCGTTCCAGAAGTGGCGAATGACGTGGCTCTGGGCAGCGTTGACGCCGCGATTGTTTGGGACACGACGTTGGCGTTGTATGATGACTTGCAGGCCATTCGTTGTCCAGAACTTGATGTCGGTGCGGCCAACGTCATGATTGGCGTAGTGGCATCATCTTCGCAGCCAACGGCCGCCCTGCGGTTCGCTCGATACCTGTCGGCCAGTGACAAAGGCTTGTCAATTTTTGCCAAGCATGGTTTTCAAACGGTGGACGGTGATATCTGGTCCGAAGTCCCGCAGCTAACGTTTTTTTGCGGGTCGGTCAATCGACGAGCGGTCGATGCAGTGATTAAGGAGTTTCAGCAGCGAGAAGGCGTGATTGTCAACACGGTTTACAACGGCTGTGGAATCCTGACCGCCCAGATGCGAACCATCCGAAATCAAAAACAGGGGTCGGGATTTCCGGACACCTACATGGCGTGTGACCGCTATTACTTAGACAACGTGCAAGACTGGTTTCAAGATGACGTGGATGTTTCGGATACTGAAGTTGTGATTGCGGTGCCCAAGGGCAACCCGGCCGGCATTTCCAGTTTGCAAGATTTGACGAAGGATGGAATGCGAGTTGCCGTGGGACAACCAGACCAATGCACTATCGGCGTGTTGACTCGGCAAGTTCTGCAGTCGGAAGGTGTCTACGATGCGGTGATGCAAAACGTGGTGACTCAGACAGCCACTTCGGCCATGTTGGTTCCTTCGGTAACAACCAAATCCGTGGATGCGGCCTTGGCGTACGCCACCGATACCAAGGCGGAAGCGGACAAGGTAGATTCGATTCGAATTGGCTCGGCAGCCGCTAAAGCGATTCAACCCTTTGCCATCGCGCGAACCAGCCAACATAAACAACTCGGCAAACGACTGTATGACGCCGTCGCTGACGCACGCGATCAATTTGAATCAGCTGGTTTTCATTTTCGCATTGATTCGAACTCAGAAGATTCAGCGAATTCCACCGGTTCTCAGCCCTCGCCTGACAATGGACCAAGAACACCGTGATTGGATATCAAGATTCGCCGATGGAAGAAGCCGCCGTGTTCAAGCCGCCCTCGGCTGTTCCGTTTTATCTGATGATTGGGGCCATTGGCGGCGTCTACGTGGTATTGCTATTTGGCATGCTAATGGCCGACGTGGCGTACATGGTATCGTCGGATTCCGCCGAATCATTGGCGTTACCCAGCTGGTTGGAATGGAGCCGGAATCTGCTGCGGCCACTGTTGCCCATTGTGGCCGCACTAAGGAAACCAGAAATTCAGTATTCTATCACGCTGACGTTGATTTCGTGTTTCTTCACGGCCATCTTGTCGGTGTTGGTAGCCGTACCATTGGGCTATTCCTTGTCGCGTCATCGATTTCCGGGGAGGAATCTATTGGATGCAGCGCTGGACATTCCCATCGTCTTGCCGCCTCTGGTCATTGGTTTAAGTTTGCTAATTCTTTTTCAGTATTGGCCGTTTCAATGGGCTAGTCGTTGGGTGGTGTATCAAATTCCGGCTGTGGTTCTGGCTCAGTTCATGGTGGCAGCGGCGTTTGCCATACGTACCATGCGAAGCACCTTTGATCAGCTGGACACTCGCGCAGAACAAGTCGCATTGACGCTGGGTTGTAACGAAGCGCAGGCATTCATGCGAGTTGTCTTTCCGCAAGCAAAGCGAGGCATGCTGACGGCCGGTACTTTGGCGTGGGCGCGGGCATTGGGCGAATTCGGTCCCTTGCTGATTTTCGCCGGGGCCACTCGGAACAAGACGGAAGTCCTTTCCACTACCGTCTTTCTGGAGCTGAGTATTGGTGACTTGGAAGCGGCTGTCGCGGTTTCCCTACTAATGGTCATGGCCGCTGTCATGGTGCTGATGGTCGCCAGGGTTTGGGGCGAGCGGTCCATTTAGATTGCTGTTTTGGTCCTTTTTCCCTGCATTTAGGGTTGTCCAAGGATTGATTCTAAAGTAACGTTTATGTTTCTGTTGAGAACGCGTCTCAATATGGAGCTTTGTTGTTTCTGAAAGTGCGGCCAAATCAAGACGTTTCTGTGTTTGAGCTTGGGAACAATAACTTGGATGAAGGTCGTTTCATGTGTCAGATTGACGAAAATCGCGAACCGAAAAATCCGGCCGGTTCCCCAGCGGAATCGCCTACGGGGCCGCGCATGATCGATTCGGTATCTCTACTGCAGGGTGCTCGAGAAATCTACATTCGGCATCGCGGCGAAGTTTACCGTTTAATGGAAACTCGCAATGGCAAGCTCATCCTGCAAAAGTAGTCTTCGCTGCGGTTCGCCGTTTTGGCGTGGCTTATGGACGATATGGCGGAGTTGATTCCGATTGGCTGGCTAAAGATTGCATGATGGTGGCGACCAGAGCGGTCCAACCGGTTTGATGGCTTGCGCCGAGTCCTCGGCCGGTGTCGGCATGAAAGTATTCGTAAAACAATACCAGATCTCGCCAATGCGGATCGTTGACAAACCGTTCGCCTCGCGTGTAGCACGGCCGCTTGCCATTTTCTTCGATCAAGAACAAGCGAACCAAGCGTCGTCGAATCTCGTCAGCTGCTTGTTTCAAATTCATGTAGTTTCCGGAACCCGTCGGACATTCTACTCGAAGTGTATCTCCGTAGAACTGATGGTATCGGTCTAGCGCTTCGACCAGCAGGTAATTCAACGGAAACCAGATGGGGCCTCGCCAGTTGGAATTTCCACCAAACATAGCACTTTCCGATTCGCCTGGAACGTATCGGACTTGATGATGTTCACCGTTCACTTCAAATTCAAATGGATGATCTTGATGGTATTTCGAAAGGGAACGAATTCCAAACGGTGACAGGAATTCGTCTTCATCCAGTAAATACCGAAGAATCCGTTCCAGACGTTCTCGAGTTGGTATCGCCAGGAGCCGAGCCGTGGAACTCTTGCCGTCCACGGAGCGTTTTTCCATGTGTGTCATGAAATTCGAAAGATCTTTGCGATGCTTCACGAACCAGCGCATGCGTTTGCGAAAACCAGGCAAACGATGGATGACATCTTCATACAAGATGTCGACCGTGAACAGAGGAATAATGCCGACCATGGACCGAATTTTCAACGGAATGCTGCGACCGTCAATGTGTAGATGATCATAATAAAATCCGTCTTCTTCGTCCCAAAGGCCAGAGCCATCCAATGAATTCATTGCTTCCGCAATGGCCACGTAGTGTTCAAAAAACTTGGATGCCACATCTTCATAGGCTGGATTTTCGCCCGCCAGTTCGAAAGCAATGGACAACATGCTGGAACAGTAAAACGCCATCCAAGCCGTGCCATCGGCTTGTTCCAAGTGCCCGCCTGTCGGCAACGCTTTGGAACGATCAAAAATTCCAATGTTGTCCAAGCCCAAGAAGCCACCCGAAAAAACGTGTTTGCCTCGCACGTCTTTCCGATTCACCCACCACGTAAAATTCAGCAGTAGTTTCTGAAAAGCACGAGACAAAAACAAACGGTCTCGTTCTCCCTTTTCGCCGGTCATCTGATAGACTCGCCAACAGGCCCAAGCATGAACCGGCGGATTAACGTCGCTGAAATTCCATTCATAGGCTGGGATCTGACCGTTGGGATGCATGTACCATTCACGCAGGAACAGGATCAATTGTTCTTTGCTGAATTGCACATCCAAGGCGGTAAATGGAATCATGTGAAATGCCAAATCCCACGCGGCATACCACGGATACTCCCATTTATCCGGCATGGAAATGATGTCTCGATTGAACAAGTGGCCCCAGTCTTTATTCCGAGGATTCGCGCGAACAAGCTGCTTGTGCGAATCATCTCCGTCACGCCATTCGTTCAAGACGTAATAGTAAAACTGCTTGGTCCACAACAGCCCGGCGTTCGCCTGTCGGAAGACTCGACGTTGATCTTCGTCCATTCCGGGCGAAGCCAAATCCTCATAATACGCGTCTGCTTCGGCAAGGCGCTGTTGAAAGACTTTGTCAAAGTCCGGACCAAACGCCGGTGCTTGGACCAGATCTTTTCGAACTAACCGCAGTCTCAGTTCCACTTGGGACTTACCGGGAATTGTCAAGTCATAGTGGACGGCGGCCTTGGTTCCATTGGGTGTCGTGTTCAACGCCCCTGTAGCGCCTTCAACAACGGCCAAGTGAAACGCGTCTTTGCAGGACGGCTTGCGACTGGCAGCGTTTTCCGCTCGCCACGAATTGGTTTCGTTTTCGGTAAACAACACGGCTGGAATCTTCTGATTTGGACCAACGTCGTAGTGCAGTACGAATTCTCCCAACGAATCGTGGCGAATCTGAAATTCACCGTCGGCGACCAATTTGATTTCGGGCTTGGACGTTTCGCTTTCATAGGTTTCACCCCAAGACCAAGTATTGCGAAACCATGCGTGCGGCAAGACGGCAAGTGGTGCAGGTTCGCTATAGCGATTGGCAATGGTGACGCGAATCAGAATGTCTTCCGGTGTGGATTTGGCGTATTCAACAGTGATGTCAAAATAGCGATCGTTATCAAAAACACCCGAGTCTAATAATTCGAATTCCAATTCCTGGCGACTTCGATTGGCGTTTTCCTGACGCAGAAGTTCATATGGAAAGGCCTGTTGCGGATACTTGTACAGGCCCTTCATGTAAGAATGAGACGGAGTGGCGTCCAGGTAAAAATAGCATTCCTTGACGTCCTCTCCATGATTGCCTTCAGGACCGGTCAGGCCGAACAGGCGTTCTTTCAAGATCGGATCTTGGTGATTCCAAAAGGCAAAGGACAGACACAATCGACACTGCCGGTCAGAAAATCCGAAGATGCCATCTTCTCCCCAGCGGTACGTTCGCCATACGGCGTCTTCATAAGAAAAATGGTGCCAGGGCTTGGAGTCCTGTGAATAGTCTTCTCGAACCGTTCCCCATTGGCGTTCAGCCAAATAGGGGCCCCAGCGTTTCCAGTTCGAATTGGGCGATCGGTCTGCTTCGGTTTGAATGCGATTTCGTTCTACTTGCGCTAAAGAATCCAAAACGCAGCGTCTCCCCTTCAAATAGAGTGGGCCTCGAAGTTCTTCGTGTCATCAACTGGGGACGTTATTGTATGCCAAAATCGTTTTTTCGATTAGTCCCCGAAGCATCTATACTGGTGATGACAAATCCGTGACACGCAATTCGAACAACAAGCTTAAGATTTCAGCTGACGAACTCGCTTCTCCATTCGCTGCAGAATTTCAAAGTCGCTGGGAAAGGGAGACTGGAAAGCAGGACTCAAGGGAATGGGAACATCGTCCATGCGATACACCGTTCCGGGAACATTAATGCCGTAGGTGGCTACCGTGAACGCGACGGTGGCATGACGCGTTGTCGGCGTTTCTTTGGGATCAAAGGCAACATAGGGAATCGTCTTCAAGTGTTCTCGAGCCGGTTGACTAAAGTTTGCCATCGGGTCACTGGCGATGATTAAGGCGGCGTCAGCTTCTTTTCGAGCCAACACGTCGGACGCAGTGTATTCGCCGGGGTTAAAACGAGGATAACCGCGCGCAAGATTGACGCCGAACGGGTATCCGGTTCGCCACGAAACCACATGATCCGCACCTGTGACGTTGCCATGTCCGCGATTGGGTTTGCAGACGAATCGAGTGTATTTGTTCATGTCTCGAGTCAACGCCAACAGTGATTCCGTGTTGGCATGTTTGCCTCGCGTCATGGTCAATCCCATCCCAAAAAAGATGGCACCAAATTTGGCTTGCTTCATACGGTCCATTAGATCTTGCCAAGTGGAAAGTTCGATTCCGGTTTCCGATTTCACACTTGCCGCGTCCAAGGTCAGGCCTTTGGCTAACGCTCGCAAAGTCCAGAGAGCTTCAAAATCTTTGCGAGGCTTAATCTGCAAGAAGATGTCCGCCGCTTTTGCAGATTTGGTCTTGCGAACGTCCACAATCACGCAAGTGCGATCTTTACGTCCGTTGGGCAAGAACATTCCTTTGGGCATGAGACTGTATTTAGAAAAGTGGCGAGGATGACTTTCGGCAGGATTGGATCCCCAAAAGATAATCATGTCACCTCGGTTGCGAATTTCGCCCAACGTCGCCGTGACTTCGCCCACACCTTGAAATGCCATACCGGATGGTCCGTGGCACACGCTGGTGGTGGTGTCGACTAAGCCTCCAATCCAATCGGAAATCCCCACAGCCAGTCGTTGTGATTCGGTTGTGGTGTCGCTCAAACCGTACGTAATGGGATATTTGGCATTCGCCAAGATTTGGCTGGCGCGTTCAATCCCTTCGTCCACAGTCGCAGGGCGACCTTCAATCAGACACGCGGGTCGTTCTTCAATGTCGTGATTCAGAAACCACGCTTTTCCCAGCACGCAGGCTTTGTCCGCCTTGACGATGTGGTCTCCCTGAACATGGAGGTTGATGTCGTCACATACACAACCGCAGAACGTGCAAGTGGCATCTTCAACCACACGCAGTGCATGGTTCGCCTTGGGAATCGAATCAATTGTGGCCATGGTTCAAACGCAGTATCAAGAGAATGGATTGACATTCAGATGCGATTGATTGTAGTCGACAACCGAGCTTAGATGTAGCCGAAACCAGGTGAGAATCGACTAAAACGGCTGTCTTTATCTCGGCGTACGCAACAGCAGAAGGCCCTCGCGTCGAATGCAAATGTTTTGCCTCTTCAGCAGAATTCGTGGGTGAATTCTGGCTCAGGCAATGTCTTAAGAAGTCGAAGGTGACTTGAACTTGCACATGAAATCAAAATTCGGACATGCGCGGGCGTAGTCCATCACGCCGCGCAGTCAACGGTGCCGAAATCAATGAATCTCGAGGCTACCGTTCAATGAATCACCAAAACCGGCACTGGTGATTTCCAGTTCTGGTAGTTTTGTCCCGTTATCAACTGTTGCAGCTTCCACGTCCGCCGCAGCTGTTTCAGAATCGTTGGTGGGACCGGTTAGAATTGCTTGCTGTTCTTCCGTCAGCTTGATGTAGCCGATGCTGCGAACCACTTCCAGAATTTCGCTGCATGTCGGGAACATTCGTCCGTTGGCTCGCTTGTAGTCATCCAACGCGTGCATGAATTCAATTTCGTCCAACGAATAATCTCGTTCACACGTCGTCGGATCAATCTGCCGACGTCGTTGTACCTTGCGAGCTTCTTTTGCCGGAGCCGCCGTGACCATGTCAGGCGTCGACGTCCGTCGGTCTTTGCGACGCAGGTCCACGGTGACGGGATCATCCGGTGTTGGCTTCTTTTTTGCCTTCTTGACCGACTTTTTCTTTGTCGAACTGGACGACGTCTTGGCAGCCTTGGTGGTCGTCTTGCTGGCCGCCTTCTTTTTCACAGTCTTTTTTGCCGTTTTGGGTGTTGCTGTTTTGCGCTTTGCCACTTCGATTGGTCCTCATACCGAAATTCATTTCGTGACTTGCTTCGATTGAAGAAAGAAATCGTCACGTCTGATGCAAACTTACAACATTCAGGTAAAAGGTGCGGAATTAATGCATTTGCGCGACAGGGGAAAGATGACAGTTGAATACCGATGCGACAATTGAGACGATTGTGCGGATCAAACAGATGGCTGATTTCAACATGGCAATCGTCGCGCATAAATAGAGAAACTGCGTAGCGCACGAAAAGAGTAGCGGCAATGCAAAAGTTGTTTTTTAAGAAAATCGTTCGTGTTTTGGTTCGACGGGGTTGACGAGATTCAAGTGATCACCATTATTTACAGAATTCACTATGGAATACCCGTAGTTTGTCTGCCCGCCGAATGGAATTGGAGGTCATCACCCAATTCCAATTGGTGTGTGTTCCATGGGCCCAACTTGGGATTTACTAGTGTTAGGTGAGCTTATCTTGGACGGCTCTAGGCAAACGGGACGCCATCCAGAAGGAACTTGCCGCTTGTTTTACGGAGGACGTGTTTGTGGCCACAAAAAAGAAGGCAACCAAGAAAAAGGTAGCCAAAAAGGCACCAGCTAAGAAGAAGGCAACCAAGAAGAAGGTAGCCAAAAAGGCACCAGCCAAGAAAAAGGTTGCTAAGAAGAAAACTGCGAAGAAGAAAGTAGCCAAGAAGGCTCCGGCCAAGAAAAAGGTTGCTAAGAAGAAGACTGCAAAGAAGAAAGTAGCCAAGAAGGCTCCGGCCAAGAAAAAGACGGCTAAAAAGAAGACCGCAAAGAAGTAGTCTCTAGGCTTTGCGAGCAAAAGTCTTGAAACAACGAGAAAGGACCGCTAAGGCGGTCCTGTTTTTTTGCACACCATCTGCTGGGGGGCGTCAGGTTCGTATTCTGCTGGCCAAACACGAATGTCGTGGAGTTGCACACTGGGGTTTTTTCGGTGGAACGAATCTCTCCACAGCGAAGTGCGTTACTCTGGTTTCGTTGCACTTCGCACGAGGGAATGCCGAGAATTCGGGACTAACGTCCAGTTAGTGATTGAACAAAAATTCTCGGCTGCTCATGATGCTCCAATACAGATCCTCTACAAATGTTTGGCGCTGGTCGTCGTCTTGACATTCGTTCCAAATGGCAAGCAAGGATTGCTGTTCTTGCGAAGTTGGAGATCGAGCAAGTGTGCGGAGATACGCTTGGTGAATCAGTAAATTCGGATCGTCCGCGCCCTGCAACGCTTGTTGGACGCAACTGTTATCGTTTTGCAACCGAGCGTTAATGGTGGTGCCGTTATTGATATGCAAGACTTGCACCATACTGGGCGTGTTGGAACGTTCGCATTCGCACGTGATGTCTCGATCATTGCGACCGAACGTAGCCAGAAAGTCAGACGCGACAGCCGAATCGTATAACTGGATCGCCCGAGTCCCTTTTGGATATTCGCTGGTGTCTTGAAAATCGTTGCCGTCGTATTGAATCCGAGTGAATTCGCTGGGGACACGAGTGACTTGAGAAATGGCATCCAGCAAGACTTCGGCCGTTAAACGTTTTGGGTAATACCTAGTAAAATAGCGGCGATCCGCTGCGTTCGCCGGAATGGGCCGACTGGTGCGTTGATACGTGTTGGATTGCAAAATCAAACGCATCAACTTCTTGAGATCAAAATCATTTTCGACCAGATACTGGCTGAGCGAATCGAGCAACTCTTCATTACTGGCAGGATTGGATAGCCGAAGGTCATCCACCGGTTCCACGATACCAACGCCCATGAAGCTGGCCCAGATGCGATTCGTAATGGCTCGCGCGAAGTACGGATTTTCAGGCGAAGTGAGCCAATTCGCCAAATGTACTCGCCGGTCTCCGGGCGAATCAAACGACAATGGTTCTCCGTCCAACGGCGTGGGCTGCTGAGGCTTGCCGGTCAGCGGCTGCACAAGTTCGCCTTGGTCCACCACAATCAGCGTCCGTTCTCCATCACCATTGCGTCCGTCGCCGCCCCAGCCCTTCGCTTGAACTCGAGCAAAATGATTGGCCATGGCATAATATTGATTGTTGGTCCATTTTTCCAACGGATGGTTATGACACTTCGCACAGCCGATGGACAGCGACAGAAACGCCTGGCAAACGTTTTCTGTCATGCTCTCTGGATCTTGGTGCAGCGCAAAAAAGTTGGTGGCACCATTCTTGATGTTGCTTCCTTTGGACGTGACTACTTCCGTGGCCAACTGGTCCCAAGGCGTGTTTTGCTCCACATGTTGACGCAGCCATTGGTAATACGCTTTCACCGCTTTAGGGCGAAGACGTCGACCATTGATCAGGAACAAATCCGACCATTTATGAGTCCAGTAGTCGACATATTCAGTCCGGTCTAGCAGGTTATCAATTAGCCGAATTCGCTTATCTGTGGCGTTGTCTTGCAAGAAGGCTGATACTTCAGCTGCCGTGGGCAGCGTTCCAATCGTGTCCAAGAACACTCGTCGCACAAATTCTTCATCGCTGGCCAACGGGCTGGGCTGGAGATTCAGGCTGTCCCATTTGGTCCGTGCCAAACGGTCAATAAAGTTGGCAGGTTCGATTGTAGGTGTTTGATTCTCCGCTTCCGTCGCTGGAAACGCACAGACGATTCGGCTTAACGTAATTTGACTGGAAAACCAAACCACGACCGCGCCTTCACCATGCCCAACCGAAGTTACGTTGCCATCTTCGGTGACATTCAAAACGGTTTGGTCAGACGCACTGAATTTGGCCCAACGAGTGACATCTTCTTGTCGGCCGTCGGAATAGTAGGCCGTGACCAAAATCTGTTGGCTTTGACCTTGGTCCAATTGAACTTGGCGTGGAATCGATTCGATGCGAACGAGTTTGGCGTCATCCGCTGTCGGACCGATCGCACCGGCCTGGATCCATTCGGCCAAGATTCGATAATTATCCGAATCGACATCCAAACGCAGGCCACCTTTGTGCGGCAGCGCGCCGGTCGGTTTGGTCAACAGCAAACTGCGACCAGGATCAGCTAGCTCAATTCGTCGACCTCGGACAGCTCGAGTGAGCGCGTAGTGGTCGCCCGGCGGATCGTATGCTCGCAGAGAAAGCTTGAATCCTCCTTTGCCCGCTAGTGCTCCGTGACATGCTCCAGTATTGCAACCGGCTTTGGACAATACGGGTAGGACGTGCCGAGTGAATTCGTGCGCAACGGACTGCTGCGTGTCTCGCACCGTTACCTTTGCCGTCGATTCAGAATCTTGCCAAACCGCTTTGATTTCGGCCACACCGTCTGATACGGCAATCGCTACGTTGTCTTCTATGCGAACCACATTAGGATTCATCGAAGTCAGCGAGACGGACTCCGACACTTGCCCCAAATATGCAGATGGTGACAATGACGCGTCCATCGGTAAATGTTCCACGATCAATTGTTGCTGCGCATTCGGACCAACCAACTGAAACTCAGCGGGCAACACAGAAATCTGACTGTACGCGCTGGCGTGAAGTACAAGAGCGAACAGTAGCGAAACGATGCGAACGGAATTGGAATACATGGCAAGTTGGCGTGGGTTGAAAGGTGCGTATTCGAAGAAAACGACGTGACAACAAAGTGTCATTCCAAGCAGCGTCTAGAAGAGTTCGTGAATTTCGCGTTTGCCTGAATCAACTAGTGGAAACGGCCT
>JAGQOZ010000878.1 GCA_020426955.1 Planctomycetales bacterium | reverse complement strand
ATTCGTGCGCGAGCCTGTTCCAGTTCTGCTTCGTTGTCTCGAGCAATCTGTTCTAGCGACCTGCATGCCGAAGCGAGCTTTCCCTCTAACTCCATCGATGTCTTCTTGTATTGATATTCGATCAGTTCTTTGCGGCGCGAGATGGACGTGGCCAACTGTCGTTCCGAACGCAGCGTATTCAATCTGGCTTGTGCCACTTCGGCTCCGCTACGGTAACCAAGCTTGTACAGTTGCTCTACGCCTCGCAAATTATTCTTTTCAATCAGCAGCCCTGCTTCTGCTTCTTGGACTTGCAATTTTACGTCTTGCAATTCAATTTGAAACGTACCACCGTCTTCATCCCCAAATTGCTTTAGCGCCAGTTCGGCTAATTCGACCTGCAGTTTTGCTTCTGCCAGATTGGTCTCGTTTTGCGTCTTACGGTTTTCGTAAGCAACTCGCGATTGAATAGCTTCGGCGCGAGCTTGTTCGACATCCAGCGTTTGATCATCAAGGCGGTCTTGATGCGGAGCGGAATCGAGCTCCACGATCAAATCACCCTTCTTGACAGACGCACCGTTTTCAATGATCCACAAGATGGGCGTGCCGTTGATTCCGTCGCCTCGTACGTCATCAACTTCGCACACAACGCGAACTTCGTCCTGGCTTTCCAGGTTGCCTCGTTCCGTGACTTCGATCTCCAAATCGCCTCGTTGAACCGTGTGATAAATCAGCATCTGGTCAAACTTGGCTTTCGCAAACAGCGACTGGTACGAAAAGACTCCCAGTACTGCGACGACCAGACAACCAAGGCTTGCAACGAACCAGCGGCGTCGGCGCAAATGTGGCGCTGGACGTCGCGAAGTTATTGCAGTCGGTTCAGGTGCAATTAGTCTATCGGACGCAAACTCAGCCGGTTTGGATTGCTCGCGTTGCGGCGGCATCTCCGTGACGCTACTCATGCGGAACTCCAATTCAAACGATTTTTGACGTGAGGCGGGGTGTGGCGAAAATGAATTCGCCATTTGCAAATGGTGGGTCGCACTGCATGCGAAGGGATCACGATTCACGCGATTTCGCGTTGCCTGCGATTTGCGGGTGGGAGGAACGAAGCAACTTCGCTCCAGGGCGATTTTACGCGGCTACCCGGAAATCGACAACCGCACTCGTCATAGTCCCGGACGATTCGAACCGTCGGGTGTCACGGATTTGAAACTCAGCCGGTCGGGTCGTTCGGTAAAGAGGCACCCGCGAGAACGCTTGGCAGGATGAGTAGGGCAAAGGGAGATCCACGACTCGCGGGTGCTTCTCTAATCATAGGTCGAACTTATTGGCGAAACGAATTTTCGCACGACACAAATGGAAAAGAGGAACAACCGAATGCTGCCGGAACACAACCGCTGGATTCAAAATGTCATCAGCATCGCAACGGTTTTAGTGAACAAGATGGTTGAGATGGTCAACAAGTGCGTCGTCTGGGGAAGCCTGAGAGAAGTCAGAAGATTTCCTCAAGGAGTCGGTTTGACTTGGTGATTTCGTGACATAGGTTTCAAGTATCAAGACGCTGATGCGTGTTGATCGTGGACCTGAATACCTCTCGTCCTCGAAAAGGCAAGTCAACCGCAAACACGGTTGATACGCAAAGCTGAGGGTTGTGTGAGCTTGTTGTTTTGCACAATAGCCTAGCTGCCGAAAGGATGACGCGACTGTCCTTCGATGACAGCAGTGTGACTCCTCCGGCCGTTGGAGAGGTAGTTAACTGTTTTGAGATTTTGTGGTAGCAGGTCTCGCCAATTCGTTTGGCGCCACAGCCTCACACGTCATTTTTTCTTATCAAAGGCTTCGGGCAGCGTACGGTCGTTGATCGAAGTCGGAGAAATCGGAGGAACTCGATGAAGAGTCTCGCAAAGAAAGTACAACGTTTCTTGGTTTCGGAAGACGGCCCTACAGCGGTTGAATATGCCGTTATGTTGGCACTGATTGTGATCGTTTGTTTGACCGCAATCACAGCAATTGGTGACAATGCCAATTCGACCTTCCAAAGCGTAGCTGATCAGCTTGCATAGTATGCGATATGATCGCAAATCGTTTTCGGTTTGCAAATGTTGAAACGATCAAACCCCCTCGGCATTGAAATGATTCCGAGGGGGTGTTTTTTGATTCCAACAGAATGATTGGTATTCGCGAAAACAAGGGGTCAGACATGTATGGCGAGCTTTCTTCTGACA
>JAGQOZ010000877.1 GCA_020426955.1 Planctomycetales bacterium | reverse complement strand
TAGCCAGCCGCTTAACACCAAGTCTGGCGAAAAAGAGGAAACTACATCAGAAAACGCAGTCCCTCGTCCTCGCCGAGAACGACTTTCTGACACTCGTCAATCGTTAACGCATAAGTTCAACGTGAACGGTCATGAAGGTTACGTTACCGTTGGCTTGTACGATGACGGTCGACCTGGCGAATTGTTTATCACCATGGCCAAAGAGGGAAGTACCATCGGCGGCTTGATGGATAGCTTCGGCACGGCTATTTCGATGAGCCTGCAGTATGGTGTACCGCTGGAAGTGTTGGTCAACAAGTTTTCGCACACTCGGTTCGAACCGATGGGCTACACCACCAATCCGGAAATTCGGATTGCCAAGAGTTTAGTCGACTACATTTTCCGCTGGCTGGCCATGGAGTTTTTGCCGGGCTACCGCGAAGCAACTCGAGGTCCTCAAAGCGAAACCAAGAAGCCATCGGCTAAGAATAGATCGGCAGCCAACGGTGCCGCGACAACGTCGAATGGTACTGCCAGCAAGCCGGTTGCAAACAGCAAGGAATCAACCGATTCTTCGCGATTGCAGACAGCGGGGCTAATGATGGTCGATTCTCCATCGTCGGAAAGCGGGGATGCTCGCAACGGCCAATTTGCCAAATTCCAAAGCGATGCTCCGAGTTGCGATAACTGCGGCGCGATCACGGTTCGCAACGGCAACTGCTATTTGTGCCACAACTGTGGTAACAGCATGGGCTGTTCGTAATTGTTGATTTACGTCCAAGGATTTTGCACCGGCGGTGATACGTTCACCGTCGGTGTTTTCTTTCGCGCTAGTAAGGGTAGTGCCGGCTGACAGGACGAACGGCCCAGTAAATTGCGTAAGCTGCAGTGACGGCTCCGATTAACAATAGAAACGACGGAATATACATTTTGGGATCTCCTTTTGTCTGCGAATGACATTTCTTTAAGGCAAACCCGATGCCGATCGCAAAACGCGAAGAAAACGCGGTCTTTTTCGCGACGTTTCTGGAAAATGTGATCCATTCGATCGCAGTGTTAGCGAATTGATGACAGCTAGCACCGACTTCTCGTCGCTTGATTCGCGCCGCCTGAACCATCAAACTTTGACTTATCCGAATTCACGTATTACGAGTGAATTCTGGAGTCAATGAACTCATCACTTTTGAAAGCATGGAGTCCCCGATGTTGAATCGTATTTTTTTGCCGGCCTGCCGTTGGGTTGCGGTGTTGATGTTGGTCAGCCCTGCATTCGCCCAGGAGCTTTCCATTGCGTCTGTGGAATCCCAGCCATTGTTGGCGCAAGCGAAACGGATTGCCCAATCACTAGAATTCTTGGGACAGCCACTTTCGGCCGAACAAGCGCAGGAATTGGCCGAGATTTCAACTGCGGCCAACGGTGACAATGTTGCCGAACGAATTCAAGCTTTGTTAGATCCATTGTGCTTAGCCGCAGTGCAAATCAACGCGGAAAGCCGAGTCAAAGTGCAAGCCGGTCCGGCTCAGCCCAAGATTGTCGAGCAAGGTTGGACCAACTTCTTGGTCAAGGTTTACAATGACGCCGGGATCACGCCCACGCTCAAGGTCTCCAGTCCCAACGCTGCACCGCTGTATTTTGGTTCGTCAGGACATCCCGATCCCAATCTACGAGTGAAACCGTCCGACGTCCCCGATCGTTGGATGGATGTTCAGATGTTTGATGACCGTCCGATGAGCAAAACGCTTTCGGGATTATCGGTGGAATATCGAATTGTCCAGGTTTACAGTCGTGATTCAGGACACCGAGAAGCATCGGTGTCGTTTGATGTAGGGCAGGGGACGCAGGACATTGGTTTCCGCAACGCGCTGCCGATTTTGTTTTCTTGCACTCCGGCGGTTCAGGTGCGTTTGGAGGTCCTAGACGACGATGGTTCGCCCACCACGGCTTGGTTTACGTTTCGTGACGAACAAGGTCGAGTTTACCCGGCGCGAACTCGACGTTTAGAGCCCGATTTCTTTTTTCATGACCAGATTTATCGTTCGCACGATGAAACGGTTTCGCTTCCACCTGGCGAATACACCGTTCGGTATTCTCGAGGTCCTGAGTACCGCATCCTAGAAAAGACGATTGCCGTGCCTGACGCTAAAGCTCATGTTGAATCATTTCGCTTGATTCGTTGGATTCATTTGGCCAAACGCAATTGGTTTTCCGGTGACCATTATATTCATGCTGCAGGCTG
>JAGQOZ010000876.1 GCA_020426955.1 Planctomycetales bacterium | reverse complement strand
GGCTTCGTCCTCTTGAGCCACAGCGAAACCAGATTGAGCGAACAACACGCATACTGCCAACCCAATCCAAGACAACTTGCGGGCACTTTGTCTATGCACTTGATACGTTCCTTTGTTGAATTTAACGCGGATACGAAAAAGTGGACAACGTTCCAGCCGTTATCCACTTGATTTGCCTCGCCGGAAAATTAACACAACTCATTGCAAAATGAATATCTCGACGTGGCGTCGACGTCCTGGCTGGGATGGGCGAATGAACAAAGCGTTCACCAACAACAAAACGGTAAGGACTCGTCGCCTCGTCCACTACGATCATGTTGCAATTGCGCTTGGCTAATTCGCCGCGCACGCTAACAAGCCTCGCTTGGCAGCTAGGTTTACGTGCTTGGGTTCGTCAATCTTGGACAGCTTGCGATAGATGGCCGAGGCTTCTAATTTACTGCCGCCGGCCAGCAGTTTTTCCGCACACGCCAGGGATGCATCGGCCACAGCCAAAGCGACTTCGCCGGTAGTCGTGGCTGCTGACAACGCCTTGGCAGCCGCCGAACTGCGAATGGCTCCTAATGCCACCGCCGCCGACTTGGCCACGTGCGTATCCGAATCAGACAACAATCCGGCCAACAGTGAAACGCTAGAATCTTCCGCTCGCACGCCCAGCGAACCGATGACGCCTTGCTTCAGCTTTCCGGCAACTGAACCAACTGCGTGCCGCAAGGCGTTGCCTGCCTCTTCACACGGCATGCTCTCCAGAGCGTAACGAGCCATGTGCGAAAGTTCTGCATTACCCAAAAGTTCGGCCAATGCAGGAACTGCTGCCGACGTGCCGACAAGGCGAAGTTTGCGACAAGCGGTTTCTTTGCCGTTGCGAGTGCCATTGCCCTTAATGACGGCAATAAGCCGTTCTTCCAGGTCTTTGCGAGCGTCCGCGTTACCGTGCGAATCTACAATCGCTTGATCGATCTCGTTAACCGCGTCCAGTTTTTCGCCCCATTGCAGCGAACTTAGTTTTTCAAATGCTTGGTCTAACATGAATTAATACTCGTATGATTTTGTAGGAATGTTTGATTTTGAATTCGAACAGAAACACCACGTTTTACAGCTGCCAAGGTTCTCGGCGAGCTCGATCCAGGAAGCGATTCGCTTCTTCGTCATTGACAAACCGCTGTGCCGCCGCGTCCCATTCCAAGGATCGCTGCAGAGCGTAAGAAATAATGCCTAAATGACTGATCATGATGGAATTTACCGCCAATTCGATGTCTCGGAAAGGTTTTTCACGAGTCTTTACGCATTCGATAAAGTCGCCATATATGCCATTCCCTTTGTAGGTTGGAATCGGCTTGGGCTCGCGTTTTTCGCCCGGAGTTCCTTCCACTTGCATGTTTTCACAACCTGGTTTGTTGTGATAGATGGTACGGCCGTTGGGGTATCGAAACGCCAGGTATTTGCCTTCGGGCGAATCATGGTATTCGACCTTGGTTGGCTGCAGTTCGCGTACATCAATACAGAAAGTGGCACCGCCAAAGTGATGCGCGCCCCAGTCGGTCATGCCACCGCCCGAATAGTCGATGTAGGAACGCCAGCTACCGCCGCTGGTGCCAAAGTTTCCATCGCAACGTTTGCTGTTGTAGGGTGCCCAAGGTGCTGGGCCAAGCCACATGTCCCAATCGATATCGGCGGGGACATCTTCGGCCGGCAGATTACAAGGTTGCGAAAGCGGACCGACGTTGACGTTGATCGATTTGATTTCGCCCAGTTCGCCGTTCCAACATGGTTCGACTTGCTTGCGGTAATCTTCCAACACGCGTTGGCTACCTCCCGAAACAACTCGCGAATAGCGCCGCGCGGCTTCCACCATCAACGGACCTTCACGAAGCGTACGTGTTTCCGGCTTCTGGCAGTAAACATCTTTGCCGGCTTTGCACGCTTCGATCACCATGATGGCGTGCCAGTGATCGGGCGTGGCGATGTGGACGGCATCGATGTCATCACGAGCGATCAATTCGCGGAAGTCATTGTAAATCTGGCAATCAGAATTGTCGTAGTGTTTATCGACACGACCTTTGGCTTGTTCGCAAACACCTTTTCGCACATCACTGGCAGCTACATACTGCACGTCACCTCGGCCCAGGAACGCCCCCTGATCACCTCGGCCCATGTTTCCGATACCAATACCGCCAATCACAATCCGGTCACTCGCCGGCGCACGTTCATCATCGCCGA
>JAGQOZ010000875.1 GCA_020426955.1 Planctomycetales bacterium | reverse complement strand
AGTATGTTGGTGATTCATTCATTACAGGTGAATTGCCATTGATTCGGTCAACGATTGATTTCACTGGGTATTATGGTGGTGTTTATTTTCTGACGCTAACCCCGGATCAGTTTATTGATGGCTATCTGGACGTAATCACCGTGAATGGAAAGCCACCGATAATGACTGGAGAACGGAAAAATCTTAGCGTTCAGCTGTCGAACAACGGCGCCTATGTAAGGGCTTTATATCGCGTTCCCGAGCCGAATTCCCCGATCATTTTCCTTGTTGGGCTGTTGGCGTTTACTGGAATTCCCCGCAATGCTGCTGCCAACCAGTATCGCATAAATCGAGTTTAAGAAGTTGTCATTGGTAATTGAGATGAACGCGACTGTCGGGTTTCATTGCTTCAGCAAACCAACGACCGAATCGCCGTCTTGCTGACTGTTGGTGTGCGTTCAACTTTGCCGTGACGTGCGCCGTGATTGTTGTCAATTTTTTGCTTGTGCTTACTTCAGCACGGGGCAGACGTCAAACCATTCGCGGCCTTGGCTGTACATCCAGTCGGTGGATTCTTTGGGGCCCCAGCTGCCGGTTTCGTACCAGTACAAACGAGGAGCTGATTTGCTGGCCCAGCCGGCGATGATGGGGTCGATGATGCTCCAGGCGAGTTCTACTTCGTCACTTCGAGCGAACAGACCCGGATCTCCTTCGGCTGCATCCAACAGCAAGCGTTCATACGCTTCTGGCATCGAACCGGAAAATTCACTATCGAAGCGGAAGTCCAGATCGGTCAGCCGCATTTCCATCCCGGCGTCGGGCACTTTGGTTTGGAAATGGAGCTGGATGCCTTCATTCGGTTGAATCTGGATGACTAAGCGATTTGATTCGAGCGCTCGCTTGCGATTGAACAGCAAGTGAGGCGGCTGGCGAAATTGCACAACAATCTGCGACGTCCGACACGACAGACCTTTGCCGCTTCGCAAATAAAACGGAACACCTTGCCAACGCCAATTGTCGATGCACAGCCGCAAGGCAGCGAACGTTGCAGTTTGGCTGCCCTTGGGAACGCCTTCTTCCTTCAAGTATCCCATATATTGAGCTCGAACCGTTTCATTCCCGATTTGATCTGGCGAGATGGGGCGAACCGATTTGAGTACCTTCACTTTTTCGTCGCGAACCGAATTCGCTTCATACTTGGCCGGCGCTTCCATTGCGGTAATGGTCATCAGCTGCAGAATGTGATTTTGAAACATGTCTCGCAAAATGCCCGAATGATCGTAATACCCCGCTCGTCGACCAATCACCACTTCTTCCGCCACGGTGATCTGGACGTGGTCAACATAATTGCGATTCCAAATCGGTTCAAAAATACTGTTCGCAAATCGCAGCACCATCAGATTCTGGACGGTCTCTTTGCCCAGATAATGATCAATGCGATAAATCTGATCTTCTTGAAAGACTTGGTGAGCACAATGGTTCAGCTGTTGCGATGTCGCCAAGTCTGTGCCGAACGGTTTTTCAATGACAATGCGTCGCGCGCCGTCTGATTCGTCCGACATGCCGGCCACGCCCATGTTGCAAATGGTCTGTTCGTATAGCTTGGGCGACATGGAAAGGTAATAGATCCGAGTTCGTGCGGCGTCGGCTTCTTTTTCGTCCAGCTGCGCCTTGAGCGAAACCATTTCTTCGGTCTTAGTGGCATCGGCGGCAATGTAGAACACGTGTTGAGCGAATTCGTTCCAAGCATCTTCGTGGAAACGAGCACCGGCGAATTTGGCGGTGGTCTCTTTCAGAGAAGTTCGCCAATCGTCGTCCGAAAATTCAGAACGAGAAACACCGTAGACGGCCAAGTCGTCACCCAGACGACCTTTGCGATACAAGTTATAAAGTGCTGGGATCAACTTGCGGCTAGTCAAATCTCCCGAAGCGCCAAAGATGACAAACGTGTATCCCATGTTACTCATGGCGCTAACACTCCTTGTAGGATGAGTCTCCCCTGCCCTATCCGCCTCAAGGCGGTAATACAAACGTCTTACACTTCACCTAACGCTTTGCTTGTCATCTGGCCGTTTTGTTTGTAGTCCCGGCTTTAGCCGGAAGGCGATGATATGACACTTAGCTCGCAATCATCTTCTTAGGCGTTCACTGAAACTACACACCAGAAAACGCAGAAAATCCTCCGTCTACAGGCACGACGATTCCCGTTACAAACTTGGACGCCGGAGACACCAGCCACATCAGTGC
>JAGQOZ010000874.1 GCA_020426955.1 Planctomycetales bacterium | reverse complement strand
CTTGGCCAAATTGGTCGAAAACGCCGAGCAATAAGACGGTTCAACACACTTTCGATGGACGCAGCTAGAACGGCGAAGTCGCTTAGCTGGACAGCACCAAGATCAAGATTGGTTGGTGGTCCCGCCTTTGGGCGGAATTGGTTGTACAGGAGGTTTCCGCTTAAGGGCGGGACTATACGAAAGACTTACGCTCACAATTCGGCCAAAAAATACGACATCAAAAAGGCCGGTAACATTTAGGTGCCCCTTTTGCCGTCGTCGCGAATCATTTCTGCTTCACGCGAAGCAACCGAATTGAACGAATCTTGCGCTTCCGCGTGAAACTGACCGTGTTGAAACGCGACAACCAAGTCACTCGAATCAAACCGACCATCGCAATTCCAATCGCCGGCTGCCCAACCTACCGGCTGATCCGTTACCTGTTCGTACTGACCACGCTGGAACACTTGCACCAAATCACTGCTGTCAAACGTCCCGTTCGCATTGGCATCACCGTAGTTCAGCTGCAGGATGTCTTCGACCAACACCGTGTAGTCTTGGAATGTCAAACGCTGGTCGCCGTCGAGATCAAAAATTGAGTCGGTAGATGGTTCGCTGCGAGCGAGACACAATTGGTCAATGTCGGCAATGGAAAGCTGGCCGTCTCGATTGACATCACCAACGGCGTAATCGAACGGCGTCACATTTTGATGAATCACGATTCCCGTTAGATCACCGGCTGGTTGTTGGACTATTTCAGCTCGTTGGTCACCGTTCAGATCTACGGCCAACGAAATTCTTCCGGCCAGCGGTAGATTGTCAGCAACTTCGGCAAACGTGCCTCGTCCATCCTGATTGTCAAATATCAGCACGTCGATTTCGGCGGGCGGCAGTTTGGGGAAGATATTACCTTGCGAACGATTCACCTCGACTGCCACGTCCATGTCACCGTCACCGTTGAAGTCGGCGACCGTAATCCCCGTGACGTTTTGCGTCTGCGATATCTGTCGACCGACGGCATCGCCAATGCCTTGTCCATCGACGTTTTCATGCCACCGGACTGTGCGGTCGTGAATTGCGACAATGTCGTCATCGCCGTCGCCATCGATATCGGCAACCACGTTTTGCGAACGCAGCAAGTCGTCACATCTATTGCACGTTTCTGCAAGCAATTCGCTGTACGGCGCGCTCGATTGTAGCTCGAACGTGCCGTTTTGATTGGTCCACCAGCTGCGAGTGCCATCGGTATGTTCGACAATCAAATCCCGCGTGCCGTCTTGATTCACGTCATCCATTAGTAGTTTCTGAGCAATTCGAGCAGACCCAATGACGGTTTGACGAGCGTGCTGTTGGTCGTCCAGTTGTGTGAAGTCAATCCAGCGAAGCTGGAAGGTGTCTTCCACTCGGAAGACGCCGATCAAATCGATGTTTCCATCGGCACTTACATCGAAAGCCGTCGTGGCGATTGGCAGTTCGGCCAGGGGATAGTCGTGGCGAATCCATTGATCCAGGTTTTCGGTCTGTTCGTACCAACTGGTTCGTCCAATCAAATCTAAATCGCCATCATTGTCAAAGTCGAATGCTTGCTGAGCTGTTTCCGCGCGCGGCATTTCATGCTGCGTGACGGAAACGTCGAACGTTTCTGGCTGCACGCCGTATTCGAACAGGATACCCGTTTCCGCATTCAGCGTTATCAAATTGTGATGCCCATTGCCATTCAAGTCTGCGAGCCGCGGCGTGCTGAACGCTGGTTCGTGAAACTGATGAGCAACGAAAGTGCCATCGCCTTGATTTTCGAACAACGAAAGTCGCTCTCTGCCATTGTAGCTCCACAGGTCCCAGTCGCCGTCTTGGTTCATGGTCGGCTTCATCCGCGTTTGACGAAGGCGATTGTACCTAGCTTGCCCGTTAGCGGTAGCTTTTTGCCGAAAAGCGAGCTGCTGATCAAATCCATTTACAGTTGGATTCTTGGTGTTTCGAAAAACCAATCGACACCCGTTCGTCTTCCGTCTTTTCGAAGATGCCCAAAAACGCCAGAATACTGGATTGTTGACCCGGCTGGTCGTAACGTTCGCCGCAGAAGCGAATGCTACACAAGATGGATGTCAACCTTTTCGGCATGATTTTGTTTTATTTGCACGCGGTGCGGTTGGGTGATATCAGATGAGACGGCGAGTGGTAGTTACGGGAATGGGCTGTATCAACCCTTTGGGTAACGACATTGAAACCATGTGGAACGGCCTAAAGGAAGGG
>JAGQOZ010000873.1 GCA_020426955.1 Planctomycetales bacterium | reverse complement strand
GGATTGCTTATCAAATTCGCGACGACTTGGACGACTTGATCGGTCAAAGCGATACGGACGATTTGCAATCGATGCGACCTTCGCTGCCGCTGGCGTTGGCTTATGAACGAACGAAGGCCAAACCGGATGAACGAGCGTTATTGACCAAGGCATGGCGGCGCGAATGTAACACAGATGAACTGGAACAAGTTCGCGCGTTGATGAAAGAATATGGGATTGAAGATCGCTGCAAAGTGTTATTGGAATCGTACAAGGAAGAAGCAGTTCGGTCTCTGGCCAAGTTGCAGAATGCCAGCTTGAAGGGATTGTTGCGTCGAGTAATCAGCAAGATTTTTACCGTCGAATTGAAGGGCTGGTGCAGTGAGTTTGAGACTCGAAATGCTGCAAGTAGCACGTCTAGCGCCGAAGCTGCTGGGTGATTCGACCGAATTGGTCGCCGATTTTTTTCGTTCGCAAATGAACGCGGATGGCGGTTTTCAAGACCGTGACGGTAAGAGCGACTTGTACTACACCGTCTTTGGCATGGAAGGCCTGTTGGCGTTGCAGCAAGACGTTCCTTTCGAACGCATCGCGGACTATTTGAAACCGTTTGGCGATGGCAGCCAATTGGACTTGATCCATCTCACCTGTTTAGCTCGCTGCTGGGCCGCGCTGCCTCGCGAACTGCACGCATTCGATCGTGATACCATGATCGAACGCATCCAAACGTATCGCACACCGGACGGCGGCTACAATACCGAACCGAACGCCGAACATTCGACCCTATATGGCAGCTTCATGATCGTTGGCGCGCTGCAAGATTTGGGCTGTGAAATTACCGAACCACAGCGAATTTTGGACAGCATGGCGCGCCTGGAAGTGCCGTCAGGCGGATACACCAATCAACACGATATGCCCATGGGGTTGACGCCGCCATCGGCTGCCGCAGCGGCTTTGTTTCGGCAGTTCGGCGGGAGAGCGAATCCGTCGCTGGGCAATTGGTTGTTGTCTCGTTTCCACAAACAAGGCGGGTTCATCCCCACGGAAATGGCGCCGGTTCCCGATTTGTTGTCCACCGCCACAGCGCTGCACGCTCTGGCCGGTCTGCATGTCGATTTCTCCATGTTGGTCGAACCGTGCTTGGACTTTATCGATACGCTGTGGACCAACCGAGGTGGCTTTTATGGCAGCTGGGAAGACGACGCCGTAGACTGCGAATACACGTATTATGGCCTGCTGTCGCTGGGACATTTGAGTCTATTCGTCGCGGACGCGGCAGAGTAAAGTTGGACGTCAAGCGTCGTAAGCCAGCGTGTGAGTTTTGAAGTTGCATTTTTTGATCGCTCGGTTTGTCATAGCCCGAAACGTAAGTGAGGGGAAATTGCGTGCTTCTGCAGTCCACTCGCTGACGCTTCGGGCTAGGAGATTCCGCCGAGAAAACGCAACTTCGAAACTCACGCTTCGGGCTGAGAAATTCCGCAGGAAAATCGCAAGTTCGCAACTTCAGAACGCGTTCACGAAAAACTCGATCCATGACCCATTCGCCACTTTCCGAATTCATCACTAACGCTAGACAATCGTTGTTGGACCAACGATTGGAGCATGGTCACTGGGAGGGCGAACTTTCGTCCAGTGCGTTGTCCACCGCCATTGCGGTTGCCGCATTAGCATCGTATCGAAGTTCGCAGCAACTTCGTGTCGAAACTCGCGATGCCACCGACCAAATCGCATCACATTCGCAGCTAGATCAACTGATCGAAGGCGGGCTGCAATGGTTGGTTCGCACGCAAAATGCCGACGGCGGCTGGGGCGACACAACGCTTAGCTTTAGCAACATCAGTACCACGGCCATTGTTTGGGCGACGTTTGCCATTGCACAAGCGGAAGATGCTTGCGCGGACGCCGCCCATCGCGCGGCTATATGGCTAGAGAACGCCGCCGGTAGTTTGGAACCATCCGTATTGGCCACAGCCATTGCGGATCGCTATGGCAAGGACCGCACGTTTTCCGTTCCAATCTTGACGACACTGGCCATCGGCGGTCGGCTAGGCAAGACACAAGACGCTTGGCGGTATGTGCCGCAACTGCCGTTCGAACTAGCCGCATGTCCGTACCAGTGGTTCCAATGGATCAAATTGCCCGTGGTCAGTTACGCGTTGCCGGCGTTGATTGCCATCGGCCAAGTCAGACATCATCAGCGTGCCACTCGCA
This sequence comes from Planctomycetales bacterium, assembly GCA_020426955.1. Lineage (GTDB taxonomy): Bacteria > Planctomycetota > Planctomycetia > Pirellulales > Pirellulaceae > JAGQOZ01. The sequence continues at coordinate 42 of JAGQOZ010000873.1, read as the reverse complement.
ATCCGCTATGGCGCGTCGTTCGCAACCAACTGCGAAATAGAA
>JAGQOZ010000872.1 GCA_020426955.1 Planctomycetales bacterium | reverse complement strand
CCCCCTCTCGAGAAGAAATTCGAAGAGACCGTCGTCCTCGTAACTTAGCGGTATTGGCCTAAAGGCGGGACTACGAACAGTCTTGCCGCTGTCGAAACAAAGCCGAGCGTCTCACTTGCGTTACGCGCCAACAGAGAACACAAAGTCAATACGATGGCCGCCGTCAAAACACCGGCCCTGTCGCCATCAAGACCGTCACAACTGCCAGGCCACACGCAAAACATGTCCCGATGGCAAACATCGCCCACCGAGGCCAAGCGGCTTGGTACCCGAGCCAGCGAATGTAGGTTTCCACAATCGGCCCAGCAAAGAAACAAGTGTTGGCCAGCACAGCACCCAACACGACATCGACCACCAACCGAGAGCTAATCGTTTGGCGGAGGAAGATGGCGACAATGGTGACCAAGCCCAAAATCGCAATATACGCCAAACGCATCTTTTCCTAGTCCAGAAAGATTCGTTTCGCCAACACGCTTAACGGTTGATCGCCATTTTTATCCGTAGCGACGCTATTCGCATCAACGGGCGGCGAATACGGATTGGTGTCTCGGTCCATAAACGAATCGCTTCGAACAAGCCAACTTCATCGCACTGTAAACCTGTTGGCTACCATTTTTCCTGAAACGTAAATGACGTCAAAGCCTGCATGTAATTGGAACGTTCCAGTTTTTCCGGTTCGGCAGCCCGAAGACGAGACATACTGCCTTGCATCTGCCGCACGGAACTGTAGCCTCGTTCTTCCAGCCATGTCGTCATTTCGCTCAAAATCAATTTGATCACCGCCGGGCCTCGTTGCAACAACGCCGACGCCATCATCGTCACATCGGCACCCACTAGCAATGCCTTTAGCGCATCTTCCGTGGTATGAATGCCGCTGGTGGCGGCCAACGAAATGAAAACTTGGTCTCGCAAAATCGCAATCCACCGCAACGTTCGCCGCAATTCATCCGGACGACTCAGCAACAGTTCGGGCGAAAAACAAAGATTCTCCAAATCAATGTCGGGCTCCAAGTAGCGATTGAACAGCACTAAGCCATCCGCGCCGGCTCGAGAAAACTGGTCCGCCAGATTCGGCAGCGCGCTGAAGAACGGTCCCATTTTCACGGCAATCGGAATGGTGGTCTCTTGTCGGACCGCTTGAATCAGTTCGCAATAACCAGCCTCGACATCTCGACTGGTTTCCAGCACATCGGTTGGAACAACGTAAATATTCAACTCCAACGCATCGGCGCCCGCCTGTTGAATCTCTTGTGCATACCGCACCCAACCTCCTTTGGACGTTCCGTTCAGACTGGCGATCACGGGAATTCCCAGCTGTTTCTTGGCGTCCGCTACCAGCTCCAAATACTTTTCGGGCCCCGTGTTATACGTATCCATTTCTGGGAAATAGCCCAACGATTCGGCAAAGGAATCGGATTGGTAGTCGTACAACCGAGCGATCTCGATCTCTTCGTGTTCAATTTGTTCTTCGAACAGCGAAGGCAACACCACCGCCGCCGCTCCGGCATCTTCCAATCGTTTCAGCGAATCGAGTTTGCCCGTTAACGGATTGGACGAAGGGACCAGTGGGTTCGCCAATTCCAGGCCCAGATATTTCGTTGTCAAATCAATGGTCACGGTTTGATTCCTTTGCGTCTATCGTTGCACAGGTAGCTTGCCTGTTACGTCATATTATTGTTTGACTTCTCGTACTTGACGAACCAGTGTGTTACGTCACATCCGCGATGTCGCGATCCACACCGGCCATCTGTTCGTACAAATGCCACGTATCGTTGATATCCTTCTGCGCCAAATCGAACAGCCGGTTCGCTTGTTCTGGATTGGATCGAGTGAGCATGGCGAAGCGAGCTTCCTTCATGGCCACATCGCGGAACCGCAAATCGGGCTTGCGACTATCCAAGTGGAACGGATGATCACCTGCGTGGGCTTTCCGCGGATCAAAACGGTATAGCGGCCACAGGCCTGATCGCACAATGTCCTTTTGGTGCGTCATCGACGTGGACATGTCAATGCCATGAGCAATACAGTGGCTGTACGCTAAGATCAATGACGGTCCCGGATACGATTCTGCTTCGTGGAACGCGCGAACCGTCTGAGCGGGATTCGAACCCATGGCAATCTGTGCGACGTAAACGTTGCCGTACGCCACGGCCATCATGCCCAAGTCTTTGCGATGCGATTCTCGACCATTCGCTGCGAATTTGGCCGTTGCCGCTCGAGGCGTCGCCTTGGA
>JAGQOZ010000871.1 GCA_020426955.1 Planctomycetales bacterium | reverse complement strand
GAAACCGGAGCAAGCTTAGTCGCCAAATTCGCATGATAAATCCGATTCTGCTACCAAGATTTCTTCGTCGCCCCAATCCTTGGCAACTGCCACTGACTCCCAAAAGCGTCGATACACAACCTTGGCTTGAAAACCGGTAATCGGCGCATCTGGTTTTCTAGCGAATTGAAAGACAAAGACTTCCGGTTGATCTGGATGCAGTCGACTATCTTGGACTTGTTCTGACGCCTGCCAAAACGGAATCGGAGCGGTTTGATCGGCGCTGGTCAGATATTTGGCGAACAGCACCCCTGCCTGGCCATGCCGCCGAGGCCCTACGAATGCCGGAAGCGTCGGACCTTTGTCTGGTTGTACGGGATTTTGGTTGGCATCGGTGGCTTCGACCAACAGTAGCAGATGCCGGTCAATAAATCCGGTGGGAATTCGGTGCCCAACATTCTTGGCAGTGACTTGAACTCGCAAAAAGTGCCATTCCGGCGTGGTTCGCACCTGTAATTTCAAATCCATAGCTTGTTGCAACACCGCCTGCCGACCGCCCGGAAGCAGGTTGTGACTGGCCAACGTTTGCGGATTGCGTTCCAAACCGCCTGCGTCTGGCGCAAAATTGGTCATCTGTCCCGTGGGCTTCATATGACAGTCTTGGCATTGCTGGCCCGCTTGCTTGGCGGGACTATCAAGCCATTCTGAATAGGTAGAATAAACCGGAACACCAAAGACGATGCCTTCGTGGCACGGCGCACAGAATTCGCTGGTGCGATGCAGCGGCGAATACACATCTTCGCCTCGATCCACATCATCTAGCGGCCCGAAGAAAATCTGTTCGCTGGCCGATTCGGGACGTTTCAGCTGCATTCCGAAGACACCGTGCGTCAGTCCTATGTTCTCCACGAGCACTCGTTCTACTTTATGGCAAAAATCGCAATGCACACCTTCTTGTGGCACGCCGGTGACGTTTCGCATGTCACCTACGGCGAGTTGTTCCAAGTCAGCCGACGGCGCGTGGCAACTATGGCAGACACCGGCCGCGTCAGGATGATCCGCCAAGAAATTCCAGCCGACGTTTGTGTGGCCGTGGACGTCGGTGCCGTCGTAGAGATTTCGAAAGCGAGCGTTCTTAGCCGAATTCGCGTGGCCGGACGACTGCCATTCTTGATTGATGGGCGAATGGCAATTGCCGCAATTGCCCGTTGAATGCGGATCCGCGTGCGGCGAAACCCATTCATAGTCCATGTGATCCGTTGCCGGCACCGAATTCATTTTGATTTGCAGATCTGACGTGTTTTCCTTCACGTTGACGCTCATGTTCACGCTACTGATAAAATATCCGTCGGCAGCGGCGGTGATGATGGCATGGTCGGCGCTGGGGGCGGCAGACAATGCAAATTCGCCGGCTTGATTGGTTCGAACCAATTGCGAACCCGTTTGCCAGCGCACGTGCGCTTCTGGAATGGCCCGTCCTTGCGAATTGACCACCTTGCCGCGAATCGCGCCGATTTGTTGGGCGGCAGCATGGTCGGTCCGCTGTGGTTGGCAACCGACCAGCCCTATCCCGAACCAGCCGACAATCAGCCAAGTCAGCGGAACGTGTTTATTCCAATAGAGCTGATTCCGCTTCACGAGCTGGCTGGCGGCGATTTTGCGGAGGCGTTTGTGGATTGGAATTCGGTTTGGCCGCTTCATTCGACTGAGATTCTTGCTGATTGTTTTTGGCGTCTCGCTGCCGGTCAAATGCACCTTGCAAAGCGTCGGCGATCGCCGCCGAATTGCCTCTGGGAAGCCGGATGACGCGTGTTTGTTCCACGTTTTGCGCGGCGTTATCGAGCCGTTCAATCATGGATTCTATCACCTTCATCAGGTTTTCACCTTGCGTGGACACAATCAGAATGTTGGTCGTGTCATCGGCACCAATGGAAAGTTTTCCCAGCAAACTTCCGGATGGCATTTGATCTTCGCTGGGCTGGTTCTGTTGCTGCTGGTTGTTGGAATTGCCATTCTTGCGATTCGGATCTTGCTGTTGTCGCAGCGCCTGGTCATTTCGACTCAGCAAATCCGCAAACGCCGCTTTGATGGTATCGGAGATCAATGACGCGCGAGAATACTTGACGGAAAAGAACTTGGTATATCTGGCGGTGTCTGGATCGATCGGCTCCGGGATGTCATAGATTTTCAAAAGTTCGCGAATCGTCGTCAGCTGACTCTCTGTGGCGTTACGAACCACGATGGTGTTGGAATCCGAATCG
>JAGQOZ010000870.1 GCA_020426955.1 Planctomycetales bacterium | reverse complement strand
GTTTGACTTTGGTGAAAAATCAATACCACTTGCACGAAATGCCTTCTCCGTCGATGCTAGGGTTTCCATTTCGCACCGGAAGTCTATTGTTAGAATCGAGCTAACTTTGTCGAAGTCCACCGCACCTAACCACCGTTCAAACGGCATCGTTTCGGATGTTGCTTGTACTATGTGCGGCTGTGTTTGCGATGATTTACAGCTGGACATTCATGACAACGCCATCGCGAGTGTGCAGAACGGCTGTTCGTTGTCCGAGCCCTGGTTTGCGGAGTCTTTCCAGTTGACCAAATCGGCGGCTGCCGTCCAAGTCAACGGGCGGCCGGTAGACTTTGAAACAGGACTTCAGCGCGCGACCGAACTGTTGCGTTCCAGTCGGTCGCCACTGGTGTACGGACTGTCTCGCAGCAGCACTCCGGGACAACGGCAAGCGGTTCGACTGGCCGATGCCATTGGCGCGGTGATTGATACCACCGCGTCCACGTGTCACGCGCCGTCGATCATGGCGTTGCAAGCGGTTGGTGAAAGTACGTGCAGTTTGGGCGAAGTCAAGAATCGTTCTGATCTGGTGGTCTATTGGGGCAGCAATCCCATGAAGAGTCATCCTCGGCATATGGAAAAGTATGTCGAAGCCGCCGGAATGTGGGTTCCGAATGGGCGGACCGACCGACACTTGATGGTGATTGATACCAAGCCCACGGAAACCAGCGAATTGGCCGATTCGTTCATTCAGGTTGCGCCAGGCCGAGATTTCGAATTGATGGCGGCGCTAAGAATGGTCTTGCAAGGCCAAGAATTGACTGGTTCGGAAATCGCCCGCGTTGAAGTGGCTGAAATCCAAGAGATGGCCCGTCGCTTCAAAGAGTGTCAATATGGTGTTATCTTCTTCGGCCTGGGGATCACTCGTTGTGGCGTTCCCCACGCCAACGTAGAGATGCTGCTGCGACTGGTGACCGACTTGAATCGGTACACTCGGTTTGTTGTCCGCCGCATGCGTATTCCGGGTGATGTGGCGGGTGCCGACAGCGTATTGTGTTGGCAAACGGGCTTTCCGTTTAGCGTGAGTTTGAACCGAGCTTACCCGCGGTACAATCCGGGCGAATATTCGGCCAATCCGTTGTTGGAACGCCAAGAAGCCGATGTAGCGGTGCTGGTGGGAACGGAAGGTGTCAACAAATTGTCACTCGCGGCGCAAGCCAATTTGCAGTCGATACCGACCATTGTGCTGGACTATCCCAACGTTTCGCTGCCGTTCGAACCGACGGTCTTGTTTCGAACCGGAGTTTATGGCCTGCACTATCACGGTACGGCGTATCGTATGGACGAAATGCCAATTCCGCTGAAAGCTTGCCTGTCCACCGACCTGCCCAGCGATCATTACGTGCTGGCGGCCATTCGCTCCAACCTGCAGGAAACTCGCACTGCATGATTAACGGATTGACGACTGGCTGGCCGGTCCGCTGGATTTGCTGATTCGTTATGCTATTCAGGCTTAGGAGCACCGTTGTCGATCAGAGCCATGTCGCGAAGCTCCTGTTCGCTGGTTTCCGGAGGCATAGCGCCCGCCGACGCATCGGCTCGCGCAAACACGAAGCTTTCGTCATCTGATCGAACCAGCCAGCTCGCGTCCAGCGGCCAGTCGGCTGGCTTGGTCCACGGAACAGCGTATTCCGGCGAGACCTCCACCAGCAACAACGTCCTGGAAAAACCATCCCGAACCTCTTTCATAAGTTTACCTTGCTGACCATCAAACAAGGTGCCTGGACCGGTCGGAACCAAGTAGCACGTCTTGCCCGATGTGTCCGTTTCTAGGCCTCGAGAGCGAAAGACTTCGGGCATCTTTTCGACCAGCTTGATGTTGTGTGGACTGTCCCACGGTTCGTCCAAATGAAATTGTTCGTACAGACTCTGGTATTCGAAGTACGGCAGCAGATAAACTCGCCAACTCAACAGCGGCCGACCATTTTGGTCGTAACTGGCGTTGGGAATGAAACTGCCGTAGGTCGATTCAAAATTGATGTGCGCCAGAGCAATTTGTTTGACGGTGTTCAATGTTTGCGAACGAGCCAGCGGAGTTGGTTCCGACATGGTGGGCAGGACCGAACGCATGAATTCCGGCAAGTTGGACACGTTTGACTTTAGCGTGTCGCCTTGCCGAACCAGCGTCAGCTTGTTGGTGATGCGAATTATCTTGTCGAACTGAGCCACAAACTCACCGTCTTTCTGCACGTGTCCGGCGATTTGT
>JAGQOZ010000869.1 GCA_020426955.1 Planctomycetales bacterium | reverse complement strand
CTTGCACTTGCGTATGCAGAAAGCCACCACCACCGGCTCGGCTTTGCCAAATAGCTTGATCCGTGCCGGTTTCTTCCACTTTGACCCAAGCCGCAAACGAAAACGCGGTCGATGGTACATAGTCCGGACGATCTTCCAATGGTTCGCCGCAACCGTCATTGTGATCCGGATTGTAGAGAGGATCACAAACGGCAATGTAATCATCTTTAAAGTCAGGTTCCGTATTGAACCATGCCGAACCGGCACCTCGGACTTTGTCACTTGTATCCAGCGAAATATCGTCCAGACCATCGTCTAAGTCATCGTCGAATTCGCCCAATACCGTTAGGCCGTGTAGCTCATTGCCCGAACCGTCGAGCCACAACCCATCTTCGGTCAGTTCGTCAAAGCTGTAGTATACCGACAGGTCGCCTGTCACTAACGGCTGTGCGTGAATCGTCGTACCAACTGCCAACGTTATCAGAACACCAAATATAAAAACACACGTTCTTTGCATTCCATCCTCCAAAGACCAAACAGCTTCTCTAGTATTTGTAAATCAACGCCTGTGCCTCTCCAGTTCGTCAAACAAACACAAGTTGTCTTTTCCGATGCCCCAATCTGTATCCCCTCGGCTTCCTCCTTTCTGCAATCTAAGCTTTCCGACACATTCCGCACCCCGCAGAAATATCTTCCGTGTGGCAGAATCCTAACACTGGAAATACCAAATTGGTAGAATTTCTTAGGTATTTCCTTCCCAACCTTTCCTCGCGAGATTTTCTTGACAACCACCCATGTCTACCAACGGCTTTCGCACAAAACAAATCAGACAAAACCCCAGAGAGTATCTGGCATTTTTAGTAATGTTACTGACATGGGGCTGTCACCATGCGAATAACGATCAAACACAGGTGAAATCGACAGGCGAACCTGTTTTTGGAACCAAATCAGACGTTTTGGCACCAGTCAACAATTCACTCGGATCAATCTCGTCGACTTCCGATAACTGGCAACAAATTGATAACCCTAGCCAAGACGGCTGGGATTCCGAAGTAGTGGCGTCGGCGATTTCCGCATACTGGCATTCCCTCGAAGCGGCCTTGGTTGGATATTGCCAATCAAACAACGGGGATCTAGACGTCAGCCAGTGTCTCGTCGGGCAGGATTTTGTCGGAACGAATTTGCGTTCAGGGTTGAGCGTCGTCTTTTCGTCGCCAACCATCACCACCAAACGATCCGCTCGGACAATCAGTGATAACTCGCCCAGCGACCATTCATTCTCTTTCTGCCTGCGACAACTCGCGGAACCGTGGCGGCAATCGCAGCAGGCAGACTTCCACGCCAAGGTTGTCCGAGTCCAATTGCTGCCCAATCGCCAAGTGGAAACAACGCAATTGGTTTCCTTCGTTTCGCACCAGGCCGAACAGCGGAGCGAATATCACGCTACTTGGCAAGCGACGTGGAACTTGATTCAACACGAACCAAACGATTCGCTCGCACCAGAAATCGTTTCTCTGCGTTCCATTTCTGCCGAAGAATCGGTCTTTGCTTCGCCCGAACCAATGCTCACAGACGTGACGTTACAGCTTGTGAAGTCTGCCGACGTGTCAGTGCGGCAACAATTTGGCTACGGCATGAATCATTGGCTAATGCGGAATCATGACCAGCGTTATTTTTCGCCACTTGGCAATCCAGGACTGGCCGTCGGCGACGTGAATGGCGATGGTCGGGACGATCTGTTTATCTGCCAGGAAGCACAGCTTCCCAACCGCCTGTTGATTCAACAACCGGACGGAACCGTTGTGGACGAATCGGCCGCTTGGCAAGTCGATTGGCTGGATGCGTGTCGTAGCGTGCTGTTATTGGACTTAGATGACGACGGAGACCAGGACTTGGTAGTTGGTGTCTTGGGCGGAGTGATTTTGGCGGAAAATGCCGACCAACGTTTTCAGGTTCGCAAATTTTTGCCAACTAATGACGACGTCATGTCACTGGCGGCGGCCGACTACGATCTGGACGGCGATACAGACATCTACGTTTGTGTTGACTATCCGAACGATTACTTCGCGACGGCGGGCGAATTCAACATTCAAGGCGGCGCGGCCAATCGAGTCTATCACGACGCAGGCAACGCGGGCGAAAACAGTCTCTTTCGCAACGACATCCTCGACGGCAACTGGCATTTCACCAATGTCACCAAAGAAACGGGGCTATCCCACAACAACGATCGCTACAGTTTTGCTGCTTGCTGGGAAGACTTTGACAACGA
>JAGQOZ010000086.1 GCA_020426955.1 Planctomycetales bacterium | reverse complement strand
AGATATTTAGAACGATTGTGGAGCGAACAAACCAGGAGTTGGTCGAATGGTACTTCGGAAGGTGGTTCTTATTCTGGTGGCGATGCAGGTTGTTGCGATTACGCCGCTAATGCATGCTGAAATCACCGCCGAACAAGTGCGTCGTTCGATAGATCGAGGTGTTCGTTATCTGAAGAGCAAACAGAAGACGGACGGAAACTGGAGCGAATTGCCTTCGTTTTCTGGTGGCAAAACGGCGATTTGTTGCTTGGCGTTGTTGAACGCCGGCGTACCGGTAGACGATGCCACGATCCAACGCGCGTTAAAGTACTTGCGCAATGACGCCAATCTGGACGAAAGAACGTACGTCATCGCGCTTCAGACCATGGTCCTGTGTCAAGCCGATCCAAATCGAACCGATCTGATTGCGGCAAACGTCCGTTGGCTGGAAGAAGCGCAACTGAAAACGGCCAATGAAAAAGACAATGGCGGTTGGACTTACAACAACGCCAAAGCCGGCGCGGACCCATCCAATAGTCAATTCGCACTGTTGGCGTTGTACGAGGCGGAACGCCTGAAACTAGACAACATCCAAGTCAAAGAATCGACATGGCGTCGCGCCCAAACGTATTGGAACTATTGGCAACGCAAGGATGGTTCGTGGGGTTATCGAGAAGATCAGCCGTCCAGCGGCAGTATGACCTGCGCTGGAATTGCTTCTTCCATCATCACTGCTGGACAGATTGCCGATAGCGACGCCAACGTTGCGGACGGCCAAGTGCAATGTTGTGGACCGCAAGCAGATCTGGATTCGGTGGAGCGCGGCATCGATTGGCTATCTAAACACTTCACGGTGCATGGAAATCCAGCGGCGCTGCCTGAATTTCGAGGTTCGTACATTCTGTATTACATTTATGCGCTCGAACGCGTGGGACGCATGTCCGGGCAGCGTTTTATCGGTCAGCATGACTGGTATCGCGAAGGAGCCGAAATGCTGGTCAATAGCCAAGACATTGCCGAAGGCTTCTGGGAGATGACCGATGATGATCGCGAACTAGAAACCGCGTACGCCTTGCTGTTTTTGTCCAAAGGAAAACGCCCCGTCTTAGTTTCCAAGTTGGCTCGTCCCGGCAACGATTGGAATCATCATCGCCACGACATGGCCAATCTCACTCGGCATCTGGAAACTCGTTGGCGCAAAGACATGACTTGGCAAAACGTGGATATTGGAGCCGCCACGTTGGAGGACTTGCTACAAACGCCCGTGCTGTTTCTTTCGGGCAGCGAAGCCTTCGATCTGACCGCGACGCAGAAGGCGAACTTGGGGGCGTACATCAATTCGGGCGGCTTCATTTTTGCGGAACAATGTTGCGGTGGAACGGGATTCGACCGTTCGTTTCGATCGCTGATGGCCGAACTGTTTCCGGACAACCAACTTCAGCTGCTGCCACCCACACATCCCATTTGGTATGCCGAAGAACCAGTATCGGGTTCGCTCAAACCCCTGGAGGGACTTGACGCTTGCTGCCGAACCAGTGTGGTCTATTGCCCAGAAGATCTATCTTGTTACTGGGAACTGGCGGGCAATCGCAACGCCAACCAATATCCGGCAGCGGTGCAGCAAGATATCAAGTCGTGTATGGCCATTGGTGCCAACGTGATGGCGTACGCGACAAACCGTGAGCTGCGAGACAAATTGGATATTCCGGAAACCGCGTTTGCCTCGCTGCAGCGCGAAACTTCGGACCGAGCGACCTTGTATGTGGCCAAGCTGTTTCACAATGGCGGACATGATGACGCGCCGTCGGCGCTGACCAATTTGTTGCGAACCACAGGCCAACAGTTGCAATTACGAGTGAGTGACCAGAAGCGAATTCTACCGATCACCGATGCCAATCTGCCCGAATATCCGATCGCCTTCATGCACGGACGACGGAGCTTTCGATTAAGCGATGCTGAACGCAAAGCGCTGCGTAGCTACTTGGAAAACGGTGGTTTCCTCTTGGCGGATGCGATCTGTGCGAATGCCGAATTTGAAAAGGCCTTTCGATCCGAGATGAAACAGGTTTTTCCGGACCAAACGTTGGAACGAATCGCGCCGACGCATCCCCTTCTGACCAACGCGTATCATGGTTATGACATTCGTCGTGTTCAATTGCGCGATCCCAAGAACCGCACGGATGTGAATTCGCCGCTGGAGGCTCGCTTGGAGAAGGTGACACCCAACTTGGAAACGCTGGAACTGAACGGACGCGTGGTCGTGGCGTTTTCGCCGTTTGATCTAAGTTGTTCGCTGCAGAATCAAGCGTCTTTGGAATGCAAAGGCTACGTGCAAAGTGATGCCGCCAAAATTGGCGTGAATCTGATCCTGTTTGCCATGCAGCAGTAGCCCGTGTTTACGCACAAAGCGGCTCAACCATCACAACCAGAACATGGTGTTGTTTTTTGCCAACACCAACCCAGAAAGCTATACTCGCTTAGCAAAACGCAGGATTTCTGTTTCGCCACGGAGGATTTTTGACACTCTATTGCTATCGAGTAATCCGCTATGCCTGCTCGCGCCAGCTGGAAGGGCTTTCTGAATCTGAGCCTGGTTTCTGTCCCGGTGAAAGCTTACACCTCGTCGAATTCTGGCGGTACGATTCGTTTGAATCAGCTGCACAGCGAATGCAATTCGCGGATTCAACAGAAAGTGGTCTGTCCGAATTGCGGCGACATTTCGCGAGACCAAATTGTCAAGGGCTACGAATACGCCAAGAATCAATTCGTGGTGATTGATCTAGACGAATTGGAAAAGCTGCGGTCGCAAGATGAAAGCCGAGCGGTACGAATTGAGTCGTTTATTTCGCCCGAACAAATTGACCCGATCTATTTTTCGGACACGCATTACTTTCTGGTTCCGGACGGAGCCGTAGGGCACAAGCCATATTCGCTGATTCTGGCCGCCATGCAGCGAAAAGGATTAGTCTGTGTCGCTCGAGTGGTTCTGCACAACAAGGAGCAGTTGGTGTTGGTTCGTCCCGTGGACGACTTGCTGTGCATGACGGTCTTGAAATATTCCAGTCAAGTGAAAGCGCCGACATCCTTTGCGGACGAAATCACGGCATCGGCGATCAGCGAAGATGAATACGCGTTGGCCGAAACGCTGATCGACGAATCGACGGCCGCTGATTTTGACCTGTCGGCATTCAAAGATCAGTACACCGAACGCTTAACGCAAATCATTGAAGCCAAGGTCAGTGGCGAAGAAGTAGTTACCGCGTCCACCAGTGACGATGCACCGCAAGTGGTGAACCTGATGGAAGCGCTCAAGGCCAGCGTGGCCAAAGCACAAGCCGCTCAAGGAAAACCTGCTTCGCCAGTCACGGCCAAGAAACCGACCAAAAAGGCCACGCCGTCCGCAGGTTCCAAGAAGACAACCAAGAAACCCAAAGAACTGTTGGCAGAACAACTGGCTAACCCAAAGCCCAAAAAGAAGACGACCACTCGCAAGAAGAAGTCGGGTTAAGAACGTTTACGCTTTGGTTGTAAACGGCAACCGATCAACAAACGCCTGCCGTGCGTTGAAAGCACCACACAGCAGGCACTAACTTCTTTTCTTGACGAAAAGCCGTCATTCGTTTCCGGCCAAGTCATCCCAGGCGGATCGTTCGAACGGTACATTCGAAAACAGGGCTTGAGCCAATTTGGCGGTCGGTCGACCGGCGACTTGGATTTGAGATTCGCTTGCTTGGAATCCGGCCAAGAGGAGTCGAGCCGTATCTTGAACCATGATGCGATTCGGGCTGTTCGCTCCTTTGCGAACTTTCACTTTCCCTGCGTTCACTTCCAGCGAAACTGATTCGTTGGGCTCTTCCAATGACAATTGTCCAGACGCAATTCCCGCCGCGACACAGCGCTTGCCTATTTCCTTTTTGATGGCGCGAATCAGCTTGTTTGCTGAAACAACTTTGGCAAACAAGTGGCCGACCAACCGTGAAGGTTGCTGTTTGGTAGAAAGCACGTCGTGCAAGATGAAACGATCGTGTAGTGGAATGTTGGGTCCAATTCCCACTGCGTGGAATTCGCTTTCTAAGGCGTCCAAGGCAAAACGGCGCAACAGGCGGAATTTGGCAATAGGATGGGCTGAATCAACCGCAAATTCCACCAAATGATTCCTTCGCACCACACCAAAGCCCACAATTTTGTCCTTGGCATCTTTATCCACGACGACCAAAATGCGATGAAACGCGCGACGCTCCAATAGCCAGTCCCAATAGTCGGGCGAACGAGAACGAGCACCATAGTTCTGCGCGAACTCTTTCTTGTACAGCTTGATCAGAATTTCTCGTTCATTGAATCGCCAGGGACGAATTCCGTATCGCGTGTCTAACAGCACATCGGCTTTGGCCGAGGTGTTTTCGTCTTCCGAGGTAACTCGAATGCATTCCAAATACGTTGGCAAACCCGCCAGCAGGTCTCGCGGAGACATGACCAACGGATGCACTGCGGATACTTCTGTCCAAAACTGATTTTGGAACGGTTGGGGTGCATCATGCAACGCTGTAATCAACGCAGCACCCATCCGCTTTGCTTGAGCGGTCGCTTCGCACAGAAGTGCTTCGGCGTAACCGGCGTTCTGAAATTCTGGCAGAATGGCAAATTCGACCAGATCGATGGTAGGTATCACATCTTGTCCGAAGTGAATGTCCACCGGTTGCAACCGAACATGGCCAACTATTTTTCGTTCGTGCCGAATGATCAGCCGCAAATCTGCGCGGTAGTCGGGCGAATCCAGCAAATGCTGGAAATCCACGTCAGACAAACCGCTCAATACGGTTTGCAATAGTTCATAGACAAGCGGTTGGTCTCCCGTATTTGCCTTTTCTACAACGATACTCTCCGCCGCGCGAACCGGACGGGCGGTCAACGAGCCGGACGCCAATGAAGCATCTTTCGAGACGATGACGAAATCTCGTGGGTTCATAGATACAGACATATCGATTTCCTTCCTGAGCAGTATTGATAGGAAAACTCAAACGAGACCGAATAGCCGATCGTCTATGTTGCTCAGCAAGCGTCATCGAAGTATTTGCCTTCTTCTCCGATTCCAATGCCATGCCAACAAAGTGGGACTTCGTTAGTGTGATAGCCGACCGGCACCAAAATTGGTGTCTTCGGTCAGTTCGGTCATAAAAACGCCCTTTCTTGTTTGTCGCGCAGCACGAACACACGTTCGCCACTGCAAACATGACAGTGTGACGGAAATGGAATCAACGCCATCAATCAGATACGAACTGCTACGAATCGTAGCCTCTTTCGGATCGACCCCGCCTCATCCGAATTCGCGTCAAAGTGAAAAACCAAAGATAAGATAAAATGAAAAGTCACCCTCGCCGGAGGGCATCGAACATTGTACCGCGTATGGCTTTTTCTGAAAACAAAATAAACGAAAATTCCCGAGACCCCAAAACAGCCCAACGCTTCTTGGCCAAGATCGCTGTTTCTAACGCCTCTTGTTCGTCGCGAATAAAAGCGTCCAAAAATCCAGAAAGAAAGCGATTTACCTGGACAATCGCGTCGTGTCCTGCCTTGCGACTTTGCGGTAAGCCGCTTGTTTGCTGCGGACTTAGCAGATTGTGATCGATCCATTCTCGCTTAGAAGCACACGCGCTGGACACTTGGTCCTGCCGCAAAACATCTGGTGGCAGTAACGTTTCTGGTTGGTACTGAGCTTGTCTCAATCGTTGACGACCACTGCGAATCTGTTGATCCCAATCAGCTGGATCACCCGGCGTCAAACGTAGTGTGGCGGTGGCCGTGACAAAAGCGGGTGGTGAAATTCGAAAGAAAGATTCCATCAAGCAATTGGTAATTTGGTCGTATTTGGCTCCGCCAATGCCATGAACAAAAATATCTGCAAGAAACAACCGCGCGAACAATGTCGTGGTGATGGCGCGAGTTCGGATCTTGATGCCTTGATTTCGCAGCTGCCGAAACTGATCGACCACCGCATCTATAGAACCGAAAGAGATTGTCCCCCAAATTGTTCCGTCCGTACCCAGTTGGGTATCCGTCCCCTGCAACCGTACAAAAAGCGGTCGCCGAACAGGTTCGTCACTTCGCCAGATCCAGAACGGAGTTTCGATCCAATCGCCGTTGACCGCCAAATCAGGAATGGGCTGAGCGGCATTGCGAATTCGGTTCACTCGGCGATATTCCGCCAGCGAGCCGTTGAAATGATCCCGAAACGTAGCGGCCTGTTGCAGCAGGTGCCAAAGAAACATACGAAAAGGATCGCTGTCCGCAATGTGGCTCAGCGGCACTTCAAGATTGGACAGCCCAAAAGTGCCTTCGATAGCATGGCGGAATTGCGAAAATATCTGCCCAATGTTTTCCGAACCGTCCGACGCATGATTCAGCAGTTTGGCCTGCGTTCGCACCAAAGGATTACGTGCAATCGGTTGGACCGCATCCGCTACGTTCGCGCCGAATTGGTCAAAGACTCGGCGATCCTGGATCGTTGCCTCTTCGTACGGAACGGCTTGGCCAAAGCGATCGAACGGAACCGACGCAAAATGCGCCGACGGCTGCTCCTGAGGAACCCGTACTGAGCGCTGCCGACACAGATCGTTATCCACCAAGAAGTGAACGCCTACGCCTCGAATCTTCTCGGCTAAATGGTGTACCAGAAAATTTTTGAACCAGACACCCGGATGAAACAGTTCTGGTTGGTGGCCAGAGACAATCAACGGCAGATCTGGTTCAGAACCAGAGTCATTCACGACGTTTGGTTGATAGCGCCGAGTATACTTGCGGGCCAAACAAATCAGTTCCGCTTTGGCTTGCTGGCGAAGTTCGTCGAGTGACTTACCGAAAAGAAAATCACCAAGCTGCGAAGAAAGCTGTTGGCGATTCTTCCGGACCACTTCCGGCAAGCTGGACAATGGTGGTTCTACCAACACATTGCCATTCGCTTGCGGAGCCCGAATTCGTTGGTGAACCATGCGAGGCCGCTGGTCGGTCATTCAGCGTTTTTCCGATCCCAACAAGTTGCGTGGCAAGCTTCGTCCTGATGACTGAGTTCCGCAATGCTTCGATCAATGACTAGGTTGTAATAGTCCAGGCGAGTGTTCGCGTCGTCCAATTCGCCACCAAAACTTCGCTTTTCATCCAGATAGATCAACGGCACTGCCACTTCTTTGATTTGCAGTCCCATATGTGCTGCCTGAACCCAAAGCTCCAAAGGCATGGCGTAGCCTGTTTCTGTTAGTCGCAACCGACGTAACCCGCCAACACGGTACGCCTTCAATCCGCAGAAAGCATCAGTCAGATTTAGCCCCAACTTCTTATTCAACGTAGCCGTGACGGTTTGGTTGATTCGCCGGCGCTGTTCGGGTGGTCGACTTTCACCGTCCAACGGCTTGAGATAACGACTGCCTGACACAATATCCACATCATGACATTCGGCAAACAGCTGCGGAATACGTTGCGGTTCGTGCTGTCCGTCACAATCAATGGTGACAACAAAATCAAAATGATGATCATGTGCGTATTGAAAAGCCGAAATCAACGCGGCGCCGTAACCTTGATTCACTTCGTGCCGAAGCACTCGGACATCATTACGGGCTGTCAGGATTTCTCGAGTTCCGTCAGACGAACCGTCATCGACGACAAGTACGTGATTGGAATAACGAAGAACTTCGTCTAACACAGGTTGAACATGTTCTGCTTCGTTGAAAACAGGTAATGCAGTAAGATAAGATACCATTGTGACCTAGTACGTATGGTGATTTTGAATCAAGGGCCAACAGCGGTTATTTTAGGACCCGCACACCAACCGTCAACGAGTTTGATGATGCCTGAAGGTGGTGGATTCAACTAAACCCAAGTCAAAGGATCGTGTTCTTTAACGCTTGGCCACACGTCTACGTCGCCAAATTCGTTCGCCAAAATGGACGCAAGGTGTTCTACAGCAAAGCGTTCTGACGCGAAATGTCCCGGCAAAATGAGCTGAATCCCTTGCGCCTGGGCCTCCAAGCACGTATGAAAGTTAGTCTCGCCCAATATGAAAACATCGCAAGAATGTTGTTTGACGTTCTCCAAAAATGACCCAGCTGCGCCACACGCAATCGCAATTTTTTTGACCATTTTTGATTGATCACCAACGATCTGAAGATTTTTTATTGACAGTAATGATTTCGTGCTACGAACTAGTTCAGACAACATAACGGGCTGGCGTAATTCTCCCATTCTGCCGGCTCCGTTTCCATTTTCTTCGCCCGGAACTTGCGGCACCAACGGGCGAATTGTCTGAAGTTGCAAGCCTTCCGCCCACTGTTGATTGATTCCCAATTTGGCCGAATCAAACGCCGTGTGCGGGCTAAAGACAGAAATACTGCCTTCAATCAAAGACAAGACCATTTGGCCGACGGTGTCTCGGTCCGTCAACTTCTTGAGTGGTCGAAAGGGGATTGGATGATGTGACACAATCAAGTCACACTTTTGTTGGATAGCTTCCGTTACGCTGTCCGGTGTCACGGTCAGGCAGGTCAGAATTCTTTTAACTGATTTGTTTTGTCTACCAATCAGTAGGCCGACATTATCCCAATCTTCGGCCAAATGAAGTGGCGCAAACTGTTCCAAGAAGCGGATGATTTCAGTTTGACTTGTCATCACAAACTCCATGTTATGGTACGTGATGGACCAAATAAAAAAGGCTCAAACCTGATCGTCTGAGCCTTTCGCTGCTTGAACACTAGACGCTTAGAACGTTATTCGTCCCAGTCTTCATCATCTTCCCAATCGTCGTCGTCCCAGTCGTCATCGTCTTCATCGTCGTCGACTTCCGACCATTCTTCTTCTTCCAGTTCATCATCGTCTTCGTCTTCATCATCATCGACGTCGTCATCTTCCTCTTCAAAATCATCTTCGATTTCGTCGTCGTCCAATTCCTCGTCGTCTTCTAGTTCTTCTTCGTCTAGATCCTCTTCGTCCAATTCTTCATCGTCGAAGTCATCATCTTCTTCTTCGTATTCTTCATCGTCGTCGAAGTCGTCTTCTTCATCATCGTCTTCAAATTCTTCGTCGTCATCGTAGTCAAAGTCTTCATCTTCCATACGAAGATCCTTCAAAGTGTCTTCGACAAGCTCGTCATGAGCCAGATGCTCTTCTCGTTCAACTACGGCGTTCACGTCCGTTTCCTCCTCGTCTAATTCTTTCTCTAGTACCTGATTTTCTTGGATCGTCTCGTTTTCAGTACTCGCATCGGAAACTCGAGAATCCACCGCTGTCTCGTGGAAGAGCTCAGCGTTGGGAAGATCTTCTAATGTCCTTAATCCAAACCGTTGCAAAAACGACTTGGAAGTATTGTAAAGGTAAGGACGCCCCAGTTCATCGCTCCGCCCGCTAATGCGAATCAGATCACGAGCAAGCAGCTGATTCAATACCTCACCGCAACTTACTCCTCGAATCGATTCGATTTCTGCGCGCGTCACCGGTTCTCGGTACGCCACAACTGCCAATGTTTCCATGGACGGCGAGGAAAGTCTCGCCTCCTTCGGCACATGCGTCAATCGTCTCAGCCACTTGGCAAACTCAATTCGCGTTACCAATTGGAATCCACCGGCTACTTCTTCAATTCGAAAAGACCGACCAAATTGATCTAGCTTCCGATTCAGAAGTCGGACCAGTGTACGCGCTTCCGTCCCATCCGCCAAGTTGCCATGTTGACTTAGTTTTCGGCTACTCAGCGGCTCTCTCGCCAGAAATAGAACTGCCTCCAATCTGGCAAGTTTCGCATCAATATCTTCGGTTTCCTGAACGACAATTCGAGCAGATTCTTTCTGATTTGCCTGGGAATTTGACGCTAGCAGTCCACTCGCCGTCGACCGAAAACCACGTTCGGTCCGAATTCGCCCTAGGTTGCTGGCCCAAGGCGAACAGTATCGATACGCCACGCTTCCCAACTGCCACGCCGGTGCCCGAAATTGAGTCCCTTTCCCCTGCATATCTAATGCCAATCCGCTATTAAACTACTGTCCTTGGATGGTAAACACAAACCTTGGCTGCCCAGTCACCCAGTTCGGCGGCTAATCTAGTGGTATATTAACGGGACCAGATTTTACACTTGCAAAATGAAACGCTCGACGCCATTTCCTCATTGGACGTTGAGCCAGAATGGTGCAGACCTTACCAATCGCCACGGTTCATCGCTATTGGAATACCGAGAAAAATTGGACAAACAACACGTGAAGAAGCCATCCACCAAACTTAGCTTGATGCCTGGATTCCTGATCACTTGTCTTGTGTTGGTCGTAATCGTCGCCTTTACCATTTTCGCATTCGGCGGCGTGACTGGCGAAGAGTTTTCCGCTGAATCGTTCGAACGACGGTCGTTTTTCTACTATCGAGTTCCGTTTATTGACGTCCAGTTTACGCCAACGTTTCGTAATCCAATCAATGAAATGGAAGCGGATTTGGTCAACAAGAAGCTGGTGACCGTCACGCCTGCCACTCAATGGGAAGTGGTCCAATCGTCCGCAGTCGCCAATCTATTGACTTCAGAAGTGGCCATCTTGTTCAACTATCTTGATGCAGTGGATTCAAACGATCAACACTATTGGCTGGAGTGGACAGATCAGCATCCAAAATTGGCGGCCGAATTCTGGCCCAAAATTCAACAAGTTGCGATCCACAAGGCGTATTTGATACTGCCATTTCTGTTTGACGAAGCCATTCGCGTGGAATCTTTACCAATTCCCGACGCAGATCAACGAATCAAACAATGCTTAGTGAAACACGCTGCGGATGCCGCGTCCAACGCCGCTGATCGATCTGACCACGCGCTGGCCCAGAGCCTGGCCAAACTCGTAGCCAAATACAGTCCCGACAATGAAGTGGCTCGCAAAATTCTCAGCCACGCAGAAGGTCAAGACGAAACGCCAACCGACACGCCGTAGAATCTGAGCGTTGTTATTCAATGTCCAGTCTCTGTCTGTGTAAGAGACTTCTTCGCATCGTCCCGAGATGAACCGTAAAACTCGCATGAAACGCATCTATTTGGACTACAACGCGACCACTCCTATCTGTTCTGCGGCGATCAACGCCATGAACGAATGCTTTGCGAAAGGTTATCTCAATCCCTCTAGTCAGCATCGTAGCGGCCAGATCGCCCGACATGTGCTGGAAGACGATCGAGACCGGATGGTCAGACTACTTGGTGCTCGAATGGGTTCGTCACCAGACCAGTTGATCTTTACCAGTGGTGGCACGGAAGCGAACAACATGGCCCTGTTGGGCTTAGTTCGACCGCATCGAGGTCCGATTTTGATTTCGTCTGTGGAACATCCCAGCGTTTTGGGCGCCGGCGAAGAATTGCGACGCCGAGGTTTTTCTGTGATTTCAATTCCCGCGAATTCAGACGGTATTGTGTCGGTTGATTTCATCGCGAATCAATGTGAATCGAACGCCCCACCTCAATTGATTTCCGTCATGTTGGCCAACAATGAAACTGGTGTGCTGCAACCGCTAGATGCAATCGCTGCGTTGTGTGCCAAGCATCAGATTCGGTTGCATACCGATGCGACACAGATGTTGGGCAAGCTGCCTGTTTCGTTTCAGGATCTGAACGTTTCGGCGATGAGTTTTGCGGCGCACAAATTTCACGGTCCAATTGGCATTGGCGGCTTGTTGGTACGCCACGGACTAGCCATTCGACCGTTGATTTTTGGCGGTTCGCAGCAATTGGAAAAACGTCCCGGCACCGAATCGGTCGCCTTAGTTGCCGGTATGGCAGCCGCCTTGGCCGATTGTTTACAACGACAAGACCAATGGATTTCTGACATCAGCGAATTGCGAAATCTTCTTCAGCAACAATTGTTGGAAACAAGACTGGACGTCGTGATCAATGGCCACCTAGCACCGCGATTGCCAAACACGTTAAACGTGGCGTTTCCGGCGATTGATCGTCAGGCGCTTCTGTTGGCGCTCGATTTGGTAGGCGTGGAATGTTCCACCGGTTCGGCATGCGCCAGCGGCTCCAGCCAACCGTCTTCGGTCCTGTCGGCTATGGGCTTGTCCGACCAAATCATTTCCAGTTCGATTCGAATCAGTTTAGGCAGTGAAAACACCAAGGCCGATATTGACGACGCGGCAGAACGTATCATCAAGTGCGTCAACACGTTACGTCAAACGAAAAGCCTTCAGAAAAACACCGTTTCGAATAGCAGTCGAAGCGAAAATCCTCTATAATTGCGTCGTGCTGAATCAAACTGCCGCGAGGTTAGTTGGGCAGTTGGTTCCGTTCCTAAAGCGAACCGCATTTTTTTGTTGAAAAATGCAGCTACGTCACGCGGATTCTTTTTTAGTTGCCACGGACAGGTCGAAGCTTCGGATGCTTTTGATTTGTGCAGGAAAACAGTGATTACGGGCGTCTTTTCGATCCCATTCCCGACACCAACGCAACGACGTTTTTCTCAGAACGTTTCGTCCGCTGCGTTACGTGAATATTTTCTGGGACCAGAGAATGCGTTACTGTTGAACGCCTTGAATCTAGGCCAATTGAAGGCAGGTCAAACCGTTCAATTCGAATTTAGTCCCATCTACGTGCACGCACCGTCTGGTTATGGCAAATCGGATTTGCTGACCGGTGTTGCAGAACAATGTCGTAGCGTGTGGAAATCGGAAAAGGAAGTCTTGCTGACCGAACCGCAAGGGTTAAGTCAAGAATTTCAAGACGCATTGAAGCTCGATTGCGTCAGTTCGCTTCACAAGCGACTCATGCGGCCTCGATTGCTGCTAATCGACGATATTGGCGAATTGAAATCCAAACCTAGTACGCAAGATTTTCTGACCACCGTCATTGATGCCAGATTGGAACAGAACCGTCCCATCATTGCCGCCGGTTCCAAGCCTCTGTATCAGCTGCGGTTGAGCGATCGTCTGACCAGCCGAATTGCTAATGGACTGGTAATTCCGATTCGCGAACCATCGGATATCACTCGCAAGGCAATTACCAAACACTGGGCTGCAAATCGAGGCTTCCAATTTGAATCGGAGGCGTTGGAACAATTTGTCGCCCATCACGAAGTCTCTCCATCAGAATTGCTGGGTCTGCTAACGCAGCTCGTTTCCGGAGATGGATTTCAGTCAGAGGCAGAAGGTCTAGTTCGGACGATTCGACTCGAAGATCTGGGCGATCGATTTCAAAACGTTCAACCCGTCAGATCTATTTCGCCACAACGCATCATCCAACTGGTCAGCAAACACTACGGACTCAAAATATCCGTCATCACCGGTTCGTCTCGTCGCAAACAACACGCCGCCGCCAGAAGTATGGCGATGTATCTTCTCCGTTCGTTGTGCCAGCTAAGCTATCACGAAATTGGCAAACGTTTTGGAAATCGCGATCACAGCACGGTGATGCATTCTTGCCGCAAGGTGGAAAGCAATTCGGCCAGCGACAAAGACGTTCAAGCCAGCATTCAATTTCTTACCGAACTCGCCAGCCAACAGAAAGGGACTCGTTAGACTTGTCGAAACGAAACAAACTCGCGTGGAAAACATGTCAACAGAATGTTGCACTTTGTCGCCAGCCAAGACGGCTTGTCGACGTGCCCAACGCGTCATGTTGGATATGTCGCTAACCAACCAAATAGACAACACGACCTCGACAGAAACTCAACAGGTTTTCCACCACATTGATCCTGTGAAATCGATCTCTAAGTGTTGAATTACAAATGACTTATCGAATTTACCTTGTACCCATCGACAATTTTGGCGGCGTCCTTACTACTACTACTGTTTTAAAAAAATATTGAAGAACTAAGAAATCCAGCCAGCAGGTTCCACAATGAAAGTATCAGCCAACAGAGAAACGCTTCTAGCCGCATTTCAAACTGCCGCATCCTTCACGCACCAGCGAAGCCCCAAACCCATTCTGCAAAACGTCAAAATGATCGCCGAGGGCCACGTAGCCACGTTGTTGGCGACCGACATGGAAGTTGCCGTTCGGATTGACGTTGATGAAATGGAGGTAAAAGTTCCGGGTTCCGCTCTCCTACCGGTTTCTTTGTTTTCTCCTATCTTGCGAGAGAGTACTGACGAGCGACTCCGTATCGAAGTTGACGATAAAGGAGTCTCTGTATTTGGTGATCGAAGTAAATTTAGGCTACCTTCAGGAAATCCAGAAGAATTTCCGTCTAGTCTGAATATGACGGCCGATGCGTACCACGAAGTTTCCATTCATTTGCTGAAAGAGTTAATTCGCCGTACGTTGTTCGCCACGGACACGGAAAGTAGTCGCTACGCATTGGGCGGCATCTTGATGGAGCTGGAAGCGGATAAGATTGTTGCCGTAGGAACCGACGGACGTCGCTTGGCCAAGATGGAAGGGCCGGCCACAGCGGTGAACGGACACGATCTAGCCGGCGCCACCACCATTGTGCCTTCCAAGTCCATGCAGTTGATTGACCGAGCGTTGGCGGATTCAGAAGAACCTGTGCGAATGTGCGTCCAAGGCAATGACATTCTGTTGCAATCTGGATCCGTGACGATCAGTTCGCGATTAGTGGAAGGCCGCTTTCCCAAATGGCGAGACGTCTTTCCAAAACGAAGCGAATCAATCGAAATTGAACTGGCCGTGGGACCGGCGTATTCGGCCATTCGACAAGCGTCGATCGTGGCTAGTAGTGAAAGTCGAGGCATCGATTTTACGTTTGGTGAAGGAAGCTTGGTCCTGTCTGGCATCACCGCCGACGTGGGTGAATCTCGAGTAGAACTGCCGATTCCCTACGATGGCGAACTGATCACGCTGTGTCTGGACAATCGGTATGTCAGTGATTTTCTGCGAGTGCTCAGTCCGGAACGATCGTTCAATCTAAGTATAGTCGATGCAGACAATGCGGCGGTATTCGCCACCGATGACGGATACGGATACGTAGTCATGCCGTTGGCTCGTGAAAAACGCAAAGGTGCTCCGGAGGCCGCCGCAGCCACCGCCGATGCCGAATAGATCAGCGAATGAAAGGACGCCATTCGGAACAAAGGATGATTCATGAAGAATCGCTACAAGCAACCCAATGCCGAACGAAGAAAACGCGATCCGCAAAAGTTAGGTGACATTGTCAGTCAGTTAATGGCGCGACGAGGCTATTCGCAAGTATCGTCAATTGACGAATTACGTTCCGCGTGGATTCGCGTTGCCGGTCCGCTGGCCAACGATAGCTTGCCGGGAAACATAAAACGAGGCGTCTTGGAAATTGTCGTGCGAAGTTCGGTGATGGTCCAAGAACTGACCTTTCGAAAGAAACAACTCCTCAGCCAACTGATCCAACAAGTCCCCGGCGAAAAAATCAAAGACATTCGCTTCAAAGTCGGTACGATCGACTGAAGCTGACAACCAAACAAATCAACCAAGGATGCCATTCCATTTGGCAATCAATAGAAAGTACCAGCTGGAAATATTATGACAGACGAAACGAAACCGGACGGTGAACCACAAGATCAGCCACAGCCTACCGAAGGAACCAAGAAGGCGCTGGCCGATTCGGATTACAGTTCGGAAGACTTGTTGCACTTGTCCGACCTGGAACACGTTCGTGAACGGCCCAGTATGTACATTGGTGATCGAGGTGCCGGGGGTTTGCATCACTTAGTCTACGAAGTTGTCGACAATTCTATTGACGAAGCGATGGCCGACTTTGCTACCACCGTTACCGTGATAATCAACACGGATGGCTCGGTTACCGTGGAAGATGACGGACGAGGCATCCCGGTGGATCGGCACGAACAATTGTCCGAAGAAATGGGACGAGACGTTTCCACACTGGAAGGTGTGATGACGGTCCTGAAATTTGGAGGCAAGTTTGAAAAAGGTGCCTATCAAACGTCCGG
>JAGQOZ010000868.1 GCA_020426955.1 Planctomycetales bacterium | reverse complement strand
TGGCTGTCCAGTGATCCATGGTGCAGCGCCAATTGACCGGCCCAGCGAGGTCGGCACGCCAGTAAACCGCGATACCACGTTTCCGCCTGGTTGCGAGTGTTAGTGAATACCAGGCTGTTGCCACCGGCTTCAATCTGCGTCGCCACGGATTCGACCATTGACAAGCCCATGTGGCCCGACCACGGAAATCGATCTATTTGTTGCGGCAACAAGGTACGAGCTACCAATCGATTCTGTTTCGTTCCACGAATCAGCCTGGGTTTACGATTGTGTCTCGATTCTCCGGCGCCGAGAAGACAGTGCAGCGCGTCGTCCAAGTTGCCCAGGGTGGCGCTGAGGCCACAAGTAACGACGTCGGGAGCCAGCTTGCGAAGACGTGCCAAGGCGAGTTCGGTTTGCGTACCGCGTTTGGTTCCCAATAATTCGTGCCATTCGTCAACCACAATGCATTTGAGTGTCGCAAAGTTGACCAAACTGTCGGGGTAAGAAAGCAACAGTGTCAGGCTCTCCGGCGTTGTCACCAAGGCGGTGGGCAAACTGCGACGTAGACGCGCCTTCTGCGCACTGCTGCTGTCACCCGTCCGCGATTCAATAGTCCAGGGCAAACCTAATTCGCTGATTGGCTGTTGCAAACTTTGAAGCGTGTCATTCGAAAGAGCTCGCAGCGGAGTAATCCACAACACGGTGAACGGCGGTGAAGCCGGTTGTCCGCGTCTTTTTGTCCATCGCCGTTCGTCCTCGGGATTCCTGATAAACTGCCGAATCGGTCCCAGCCACGCCGCAAGTGTTTTGCCGGACCCCGTCGACGAATGCAACAAGTAATCGTGGCCGGACTCATAGGCCGACCAGCACTGACGCTGAAAGGAGAACGTTTTCCAGTGGCGTGCAGCGAACCATTGATCTATCTGCTGAGTGGCAGTTAACTTTGCGTCGACGGTCGATTTGCGATGATGCACATGTTGTTTCACAGCCGACATACCGCACCTGTCTTGCAAACTTAACTACGAATGTGTTTAAACCAATTCGGCCAAGGAGTGCAGTTCCGCCAAGGTATTCGCCTGACTGGCTGGTTTGTCCTGTCGCCAACGAAGGATGCGAGGAAACCGAACAGCAACACCACTCTTATGTCGATCAGAGCGTTGAATGTTTTCGAATGCCAACTCCATCACCAATTCGGGTCGAACACTGCGCACTGGCCCAAATCGCTCGATCGTGTTTTGACGTACAAAGCGATCCACATCTCCCATTTCTGCGTCCGTCAGCCCCGAATAGGCTTTGGCAAAAGGCACAAGATTTCCGTCATGCCACAAAGCAAAGGTGTAGTCGGTATACAGCGTGGCACGCCGCCCGTGACCTCGCTGCGCGTAGATCAACACCGCATCAATCGTCAACGGATCGACTTTCCATTTCCACCA
This sequence comes from Planctomycetales bacterium, assembly GCA_020426955.1. Classification (GTDB taxonomy): domain Bacteria; phylum Planctomycetota; class Planctomycetia; order Pirellulales; family Pirellulaceae; genus JAGQOZ01. The sequence goes on along the minus strand of JAGQOZ010000868.1, from coordinate 836 downwards.
ATGGCCAACCCTACGGCCGGTGGCATAGGTCGAACACAACGACTTCAGCATCAGCCCTTCGGCACCGACCTGCCGAGCCGACTGTCGCAGAGCGGTAAGTGCTTCCCAGTCATCCGAGTTCAGACGCGGCGAAATACGAATGGTTGCACCCTGATCCGATTCCATTTCTTGCCGTTCCAAGAGCGATTCCAGACGACGGCGTCGTTCATTCAGCGGAAGCCCGCGCAGGTCTTGGCAAGACTCTTCTAACAAATCGAACGCCTGGTACAGAACGGGAACTTCGCTCAGTAATTTCTTGCCAACCGATTTCCGATTGATGCGCCGTTGCAGCGAAAGGAACGGTAATGGCCGTTGGTCTTTCCAACCTAGTAGTTCGCCGTCCAGCACCATTCCGTCGGGTAATTCAATGGCCGCTGACGTCAATTCCGGAAAACGATCCTCGATACGCTCTTCACCTCGAGACCAAATGTAAGTCTCGCCATTGCGTCGAATCAACTGCGCGCGAATGCCATCCCACTTCCATTCTGCCAGAGTGTCATCCAGTTGCAGCAGATCCTGCGGCAGACCACTGACAGGATTGGCCAGACAAAACGGATAGGGCCTCGAAAGCAGATCACTTTCGTTGGCGGGACCGACCAGCCGTTGAAATTCGTCAGCGGTAGGCGAAAATTTGCCCATCAGGCGGTGAGCCATCACATCTCGTTCAATGTCAAAAGCTTCGGCCAACGCACGAATTACGAGGCCGCGACTGACACCGATTCGCAAGGATCCCGTAATCAATTTTGCGAATAGCAGTCGCTCACGTCGCTCTAGTTCTCGCCACAGTTGCGATAGTC
>JAGQOZ010000867.1 GCA_020426955.1 Planctomycetales bacterium | reverse complement strand
GTCTATCGATTCAGTTCTGTGCGAGTGGATGTGAGCGTGATTCCCGCGGCAACGTGGCGCGACATGTCTTGGTACAACAATGCTGGGACGGCAGATAGACAGCGGTTGCTTGCGCACGAACAAGGACATTTTGACATTACCGGCTTGTGTGCTCGTGACTTGTGCCGCGAATTGATGTCGCTGGAAATGAGCGACGATATTGTTTCGGTTTTGCGTGGAGTTGGAGATTCTGCGGCTGCGCGTCTGCAATATGCAAATCGGAAATTAAACGAAGACGCTCAGCAAAAAGCAACGGAAATTCAGGCCTTACAGCAGTGGCTGGAAAATGCAGTCGTCAATGGCACCGCCAGAGAAGGGCAGTATGAACGAGACACCAATCACGGCCAAAACGTACATGCCCAGCACCGATGGACTCAGATTTTCCGCATGGCTCTGGACCAGGACATACCGTTGTCACTGGTGATGGCCATGCATAGTTGCAGTTCATCCATGGGCACCAACTTGCAGCAATGCATGTCCAATTCCGCGCCATCGGCATCGTCACCGTGACTGGAAACTTTTGAAGTTGCGCTATTTCCTAGACCGAAACGTAAGTGAGGGGAAATTGAATGTTTCTGCAGTCCCTCGCTGACGCTTCGGGCGAGGAAATCCCGCCGGAAAACGCAAATGCGCAACTTCAAAACTTAAAACTGGGGATCATGCTTGAAGGAAGCCGGAGAACAGCGATTCCATGGCTTGGGCCAAACGTCGGCCATCGCAGGCACTCGAGGCCAATAACAGAGCACGCATCGACAATCGTAATTCCGACAGCCGATCCCACTTTGACTCGTCGGCGTAGGACGTGGCAATGCGGATATAGTCTGGCACGTCCGCCGCTACAAATTCGCTCAATCCGGCTTCGCACATCAGTGTTTTGCTTGTCCTAGCGGCCCAGCGATCACCGTCCAACGAGACGACGGGCACGCCTTGCCATAGTGCCTCCATGGTCGTCGTGCCGCCGTTGTACGGAAACGGATCCAAAGCCACGTCAATTGCGTCATACGTTTTCAAAAACTGAAAATGATCGCCGGGCTTACCAAATTCAAGACGATCCTTGCCGACTCCGCGCTGCCCAAATTGATCAATCACATACTGACGGTTCTGTGGTGAACGAACGTCTCGATTGGCCATCAGCAAACGAGAGTGTGGAACTTGTTGCAAAATATCTGCCCAGGCGTCCAGCACTATTCGCGTTATTTTGTACTGCGTCGCCAAACAGCCGAACGTAAACATTCGCTTTTCTAGGCACGGCGTTGCGGCAACGTCTGGAGCATCGTGATTGGTTTCAAACGTTAGGTAGCTCAGCGGCAGCTGAACGATTCGTTCGGTGTAGAATTGCTGTTCGCTAGGATAGACCACGTGGCCATCACCAATGATGTAATCAATTTCGCTCAATCCGCTGGTGGCGTACATGTTGAACCAAGCGGCCTGAACGGGTGCGGGTCTGTGAACGAATACGCCTAGTCGATTCGGCTTGCTAAAGGCACTCAAGTCTACCAATACGTCAATCTGTAGATCGTCGATTCGCTGCGCCAAGTCACGGTTACTAAGCAAGTTCACATGGTGGACCACGATGTTTTCAGTCGAGTTCAGCCAGTCAAATTCGCTGGTCGGTTCGGCATCGTTCAACAAGTGGATTTGAAACTGGCTGCGATCATGGTAATTGATCAATGGCCAGACCGGTTTCATGTAATTGGCGTTGTGTAGGTGAGCCGAAAGATATCCGATGCGAATGGCAGTATGGTTCGAACGTCTTGGCAGATGGTCGAATTCCAGCACCGGTTGTTCGAGACGTCGTAGCTGCGCAGCAAATGTTTCTCGAATCTGCCGTATTTCGTGTTGGTCCAGCGAAATGGCGCCGGGAGCACAAGTGGCAAGTCCCGCCCAGACGTGCAACGCGTCTGTCTGTTGCGCGACGGCTTTGATTTCGCTGACCGCTCGGTCGACATCGCCCAGGCGGTAATAAGCTCGCCCTAGATTGTGACGAGCCTCAATGTTCTGCGATTCGAGCTGCAACGCGGCTTGGAAAGCACCTAGCGATTGGGCAAATTCACTCACTTCACACAGCGCATTGCCGGTCAGGCACCAGTCTTGATCGTTCGCGGCATCCAGTCCGATCAATCGGTCCAGTGCCCGCAGTGCGTCGATGTAACTTTCGTCTTGCATGCACGCCCGAGCGAACTGACGCAACAGCTGGATATCGTCGGGCGTGGCC
>JAGQOZ010000866.1 GCA_020426955.1 Planctomycetales bacterium | reverse complement strand
GTTATGCGGCGATGCGGCAGAGGCATGGACGGCGATTTTCCATAGTCAGTTTGTTCACCGTATTTGGACTTCAAGGACTCCTGACGGCCGTTATTTCGTTACCGCTACAAGTCGGAATCACCGGGACAAACGACTTAAGCCTGATTTCCTACCTGGGAGTGGCCCTATGGTTGATTGGCCTGACTTTCGAATCCGTTGGTGACTACCAGATGGCACGCTTTAAGGCAGACGTATCCAATCGAGGCAGTGTGATGAATCAAGGACTTTGGCGATATACCCGGCACCCCAACTATTTCGGAGACTTCCTGGTCTGGTGGGGATTTTTCCTGGTCGCGGCCGAACCATCCAGCTGGTGGTGGACAATCGTTGGCCCTCTACTGATGTCTTTCCTCCTCATCCGTGTGTCCGGCGTTGCCCTTTTGGAGAGTTCGCTCCGCAAGCGGATCGATGGCTACGAGCAGTATGTCAGAGATACCAGCGCATTTTTCCCGCTTCCGCCCAAGCAGGGCATCTAGCCACGTTGCTTCCTCTTTTTTTGCAATTTGCCACTTGGCAAGTCGCCGACGCCGTCTAAAGAACTTGTATCCACTCCGCTACAGCGTGTATGCAAGTCAACTTCCGAGCGGCTCAATCATGAAGTTAAAAGGCCAAATTCGATGGTTCGCCGTAGCACCTGCTTTGCAGCGTTCAGAGGCCCCCGCTGGCGAGAGGGTCTAAGATGCGAATCGCGATCGTCGGCGCAGGAATCTCAGGCTGCCTTGTTTCCCGAATACTTTCCACCGAGCATGCCGTTACCGTCTTCGAAGCCAGCCAACACGCCGGTGGTCATGCACATACTGTGGACGTCGACTTGGAGGGCGTGCATTACCCGGTCGATACGGGTTTCATGGTATTTAATCGCAAGACTTACCCCAACTTTTGTCGTTTACTAGAGATACTCGGCGTTGATTCCCAGCAGAGCGATATGAGTTTTAGCATTCACTGCGATCGTACACAACTAGAGTATCAGGGCAGCTCATTGAACGGCATTTTCGCTCAGCGGGCCAATGTTTTGCGTCCCAGCTTCCTGCGTATGTTGTTTGACATCGTGCGCTTCAATGGAGCTGGGATGGCGGCGGCTCGAAGCAAAAACCTTCTGGATGGACAGAGCGTTGGCGACTTTCTCGCCGACTGCGGTGTGGGCAAAGCTTTCCTGAGACAGTATTTGCTTCCAATGGCATCTGCGATCTGGTCGAGCACACCGCGGTCGATTCTTGACTTCCCCGCGTGCTTCATGATCGGTTTCTTTGCGAATCACGGATTAATGCAAATTCGCGATCGTCCACAATGGAGAACAATCAAGGGCGGGGCCAAGCAATACGTACATGCCCTGTTGGCGCCCATTGCGGAACGAGTGCGGTTGGGTTCACCTGTGAAATCTGTGGTTCGCGACGAAGAAGGCGTCACCGTGGAACTAGGTGACGGCGAAACGCAGTTCTTTGATCAGGTTGTGTTCGCCACTCACTCTGACCAAGCACTGCGAATGCTTGCCATTCCAACTACGGCTGAACGACAAGTGCTTGGTTCGATCCCATACCACGCAAACACTGCGGTGCTGCATACCGACATACGAATGCTACCACGAAGGCGGCGTGCTTGGGCAAGTTGGAATTATCGCATCGCCGATACGGATGACCAGAACGCCATCGTGACCTACGATCTCAGCCGTCTGCAACAACACGCCTCGCCGAAGCCAATTTTGTTAACACTCAATGCCACGGATCAAGTAGCACCCGATAGCGTCATTCGAAGCTTCGACTTTCAACATCCAGCCTTTTCGGTTTCAGCGATTTCTGCACAACGAAGGCTGATGGAAATTAGCGGACAAAACCGCACGCACTATTGCGGCGCCTATTGGGGCTATGGCTTTCACGAAGACGGCGTCAACAGTGCGTTGGCTGTCGCTAAACACTTTGGACTCAATCTCGAATCATGCACAGCTGCATCTACGAAGGAACGGTCAGCCACCATCGCCATGTGCCCGTAATTCATCGCTTTCAGTATCGACTATTCATGGTCTACCTGGATTTGGATGAGATACCGTCCCTGGTCGGCCGGCGTGCGTTAATTGGTGCAAGCGGAAGAGCTATACGCTCATTCCTTAGAGCGGACCATTTGTACGATCCTGCGGTACCGCTCGCAACCGAAGTGCGATCGATAGTTCACGAGCAGACAAATTACGAGACGGCTGGGCCCATCAGGCTGCTCACGCAATT
>JAGQOZ010000865.1 GCA_020426955.1 Planctomycetales bacterium | reverse complement strand
AGCACGAACTAGTCAGGGAATGCCCCTGCGAACAGTATGAGAGAATCGCTCTTAATGAAGTCCGCCCATCGCCCGAATGATTTCGAACGGCCCATATTGGATCAGCGAGGCGTAGAAATTTGCAGCCATGTAGCCAATGAAGCAGGCGCTCGCCACACCCATGACCAACAGTGCCACCGATGCCGTCAGATCCTCGGCCACGCTTGACGAAGCCTTTGTCATGGGAATCGTCACCGGCTCAACGTCGGCCACAAGTGACGAATCGACCTCAGAGTCAAAGCTCCAATTGTCGGTTTTTGGGGCAAAGTCGGTGGCGAAAGGCAATTTCGACGTGAATTCAAGAGTTGAAACAGCGGACATGGCAAGCTCCATTTTTTTCGTCGTGAATGGCTTTGTTTTGGCGGATCACAAGCACAATGCGACGTCCGTCCCAGATTCGTCTCAAAATAAATCGGGGTTTTTCGTGATACTTACTATCTCTTGCTCTTGCAGTAGCCTTGAAATAAAAAAAAGGCCGCAACCCGTTACGGCAGCGGCCCCCAGATAATCCGTCGTCATCGTGGACGATTTGTCACCACAAAATATCAGATTGCTTCCCAGAGGACATTCCGGCCCGGCGTTATGCAGTTTCCGTATACATCTGTGAAATACAGAATATTGACTGCCGGTCCACGGCTATTCAGTTGGCTCAGATCAACTTGATACAAGAATGCTGCGCCATACAGATCAAGTTGGACCCACCGATAAGATCCGAAATTAGCATATCGACCGGTAATTGGATGGCCGTTGACCCACAGAACTACGTTCCCCTGTCCATTGGAGCTTGGGTAAATCGCCATGTACCAGTAATAGTCAGTGTGCCCGCTCAGTTGAATCATGCCGCGATAGTCACTCAGATCATAGCGACTTACGTCCGGGGCAATTTGCGCTGATGCAGTTCCGCAACTCATTGTTAAAACGGCGACAATGGTTGGAATAGCGATCGTTATCCATCGTCGCTTCCGGGAAAGTCTTTCTCTAGATATCTTGATCATGTTTCTTCCTCGTTTTCTCGAACCCAATAGATCTTGCAAAGTGCGTAGAGGACAAACTCGGTTTGATGCGCGTCATCGTGACGGGGGCACACGTCAGCTCTTATTCGCATCGAGCTCGGTATTGACTCTTTCGTTTTTGCGTGGAATTGCCCCTCGTGAAATAATGCGTCGTCTTGTTTGAATTCGTCTCACAAGCAGGAGACTTTTCAAATTGACGCACCATTCACACTCTAGAACTTGCGTGGACGAAATTCTGAATCGCAAACCAAGATGGGCAACTGGCCGCCGGTCGTTCCAGGTAACTGTCCGGATCATCTTGCGCGGCAAGCAAAGCTTCGACGCCGCGGCGCAAATCCGTATCCTGACTTACACTCCTGATCCAATATGTCCATGCGACCGCGGACATCTAGCTCGACCGCACGGAGGAATATATGCTTCGCGCGTTTCATGCGAACTCGCTTCGACGCCGATCGGGGCCAGGTGACTTGCATCCAAAATAGCCATAGTAACCAATCAGACCGACAGCTACCAAAGCAAGAACACCGTACGCATGATAGTACCTCTCTGTCTCCGTCGTTACCGGCTGCTCAAGAATCCGCGTCACGTAGAAGAAAGTGACAAACGGCAAGAGTCCTCGCTTCAAGAATATCGACGCCAGGATTCCAACACTCAGCGCAGACACTAGCAATACGATCAAACTAGTTTCACCGTGGAATGCACTAGAACTGGACGTGTGTGAGAAGAGGTCAGACAACGTCCATAGTATGCACGCCGCTACGATCGCTATCGGACGCGAACGAACGAGCATAAACGCCGCAGTCAGTATGACGACTCCGATCAACGCTGGATGAAGTGCTTGGAACGTTGAAGTTATGCGCTCAGCTAGTTCAGGAAAGCGATCGCATGCTTGGAAGGGTACTGCTGGAAACAATCCAAAGCTCCTCAAAACACTTTTGAAAAGTACGATCATCGTAGCTGCCAACGTTCCGACTAAGAGATCTGTTCGCAAGTCTGAATCGGTAAGTCGACCTCGAAGTAGTCGTGTCCAAGTGACGAGCGTACTTGGCCAATATCGTCGAATAAGTGGCTCGAACGCGAAGTAAGCCAACACAGACTGCATACAAAGACCCGCAGAGACAAACTGCCCAATAAGCATCAGTGCGATCTCGTCCTCGTGCTGTGTATGGCTGGCAAGTAGCAGCCAGTCCAGCATGTGGCTCA
>JAGQOZ010000864.1 GCA_020426955.1 Planctomycetales bacterium | reverse complement strand
CCCCGGCTAACCTTCGCAGGCAGTCATCGACATAGGCCCAAACGTCCAAGTGGTGCCGAGCCGCCGAGGACACCACGCTGTACATCGACGCGGCAACCTCGCCGCCACGATGCGAGCCCACGAACAGCCAGTTCTTCCGACCGATCGTCAGCCGACGGAGTTCGCTTTCGGTTTCGTTGTTGTCGATCGGGATCGCACCATCACCTAGATACACCGATAACTCGTCCCACTGATTGAGGGCATAACGAACCGCCTTGCCCAGCTTGCTCTTCGGAAGGACGCGAAGGTCATCGTTCTTCTCCATCAGCCAGTCATGAAGCTCCCGCATGATGGGAACCGACTCCCGTTGTCGCAGCTCAAGACGAGCATCGGCCGAGAGCATCTTCGCGCGATCTTCGATGTCATAAAGGCCTCGGTACATCGCCAGTGCCCGCGCAGCGGCCACCGCATCGTTGGGCTTTGCTTCAACGAACTTGCGACGCGCATGCGCATTGCAACAAGCCGCAAAGATCTGATCATCTTTTCCGAGATAGACACCGTCGTTCACGCCATACGCATCAATTACCGCATGGCCATGAAAGTCTTTCAGAAATCCTGCCGGACCGTCCCGTCCACGGCTGTCGGTGAAGTCAAACACGTTGTACGGATGATCTCCGCGTCCACGATAAAGCCAAAAACGTGCCGTCCGCATCTTGCCCGGGAGGCTGGCATCTTGCAGGCGAACGGACGTGTCATCGACTCCGAGCACTGGCCCCGAGACGACTTGCGATTTCATCAATGCCACCAACGGGGCGAAGAGCGTCGCGATATTCGCCAGCATTCCGAACTGTGTGTTCCGAGGGATCATCAGCCCAGCGCGGGCAAAGATGTCTTCGCCGCGATACAGCGGCAAGTGGTCGGCGAACTTGCCCACGATGATTTGTGTGTAAACGCCGAACCCGTAATCACTGCCGGGTACCGGTGTGGTTCGCCCGCCGGGTTCTTCGCCGGCAGGAACCTGCGCGACCCGGTCCTTGCACTTGCCACAGGCACGCTTGTGGCGACGGATTTCCCAAACGAACAACTCGGCGGGAATCAGGTCCAGTCGCTCGCTGATGTCCGTGCCGATGATCGGCATCTCTTCACCACAACACGAACACATTCGTTCTTTGGCAGAAACATCCGCCTCGATGATTTCGCGGCGAAGATGCTCCGGCAGCTTTTCCGACTTCTTCTTGCGACGTCGACGCTTCGGGGCCGCTGGTAGATCAGGCTCACACTCTTCGTCTTCACCGATCTGCTCCTCACCCACATCGAACAGGTGCAACTGTGAGGCGTCTTCAACATGCCGTTCCGAAGATCTGCCAAAGAGTTTTTTGCGATAGAGATTCAGTTCTTCACGGAGCTGTTGAATCGTTTCCTGTTGCTGCTGAACCGTTTCGGCAAGCTCCGCGTTGAACCTCAACACACTGTTGAGGTCTTGGAGCGAGTCGTCTTGTTTCTCCGGTGCAGCCATACATGAAGTTTTAGCGCGGAGGACAAAAAACGCAAGGCTTGTAAGGGCCTTGCGTCCATGTTTTTCAAAGTTGTTTCCGAGCCTCTTCACGCGGCTTGTGGGGCGTCGATCGAATAACGTTTTCTGCGGACGGTTCCTTCGATCTGGACTCCGCGAAGCATCATGACTAACTCAGCCGAATCGATCTCCAAATTGCCATCGTTAGTGCGCGTGAGCTTTTCAAACGTCCCTTGCTCAAGTCGCTTGGACCAGATCGAAAGTCCGTCTTTGTCCCAGGCGAGGATTTTGACGTAGTCGCGACGGCGGTTGAAGAATACGAATAAGTGGCCATCGAATAGATCGACTTGGAAATGTTCCTTGACGATTCCCGAGAGGCCGCAGAACCCTTTCCGCATGTCGGTTGGTTCGGTGTAAACGAAAATCCTGGTCGATGGTGCTGGCGTGATCACGAGGCCACCTCGCTAGTACTCGTTGCGTGCAGGATTGCTGTGATCAGTTCGCGCTGCTGGGCGAAGCTCGCGTCGGTGGGCAGCTTGACCACAGCACCGCCAGGCAAAGCGATCTCAGTCCTTGAACCGGTGTGAGGCTCTACCACGGTGGAGGCATGATCGACGGGGATGAATGCGGGACCTCCCCGACGGGAACCTCCCTGCAACTTTCGTCGCCACTGGTAGAACGAGGCTGTGGAGTAGCCCTCCATTTGACAAAATTCGGAGATCGTCAGATCGGAATGCTCGAAACGATCGAGTCGCTCCTGCCAA
>JAGQOZ010000863.1 GCA_020426955.1 Planctomycetales bacterium | reverse complement strand
CAGAACGTGTGGTTAACTGGGAGCAAAGTAAACATGTTCCGTGTCATGTTAACGTATACCGCGCGACCGGTTCAACCACACGTTCTGTCGTGTATTCTATGATGTCAGCAATATGTGAGAGGAATGTTCTGATGGTTCGCACATTGATTGTCGCAGTGACGCTGCTTGCTTTGTCTACGGATGTGCAAGCCGACCTAATCGTTAGCGTCGATTTCAATGAGATTATCTTCGGCCCAACAACTGCCTATAGCGGCGCCGCTGTTCTGGGAGCGGCAGGCGACACATGGAAGGGTGTTGGGAAAGCTTTCAATGATACTTCACCCGTTTTGAACCATCCTCTGGTCGATTCGACGGGCGCGACAACAAGTCTCACGCTGAGTGCGCCAAGTCTCGCGTTTTTCGATGTAGGAACTAACACTACAGGTCCACTCTATTCGGGGTCCGCATATGAACTGATGCGTGATTATGTATACGCGCCTGCGTCGGCGCCGCAAACGCTGACGGTCTCCGGTCTCACCGCCGGCGCGGATTATCGTCTAGTCGTTTACTCCAGTACCAACGTCGCAGGCAGGGAAACGAACTTCACTGTGAACGGAGTGACGAAGACGGTCTCTCCCATTGCGACGTCGAACTTGATTGAGTTTGTCAACTACGCGGATTTTACAACCGCTGCCGATGGTTCAGGCCAACTTTCGTTCACTTTCACTGGAAACGGATCGGAGAGCGCCCTGAATGGATTCCAGATTCAGTCCGTCGCGGCAGTTCCCGAACCTTCGTCGCTTGTCATGTTCAGCCTCTTTGGCCTGTGTGGTGCGGGGCTTCGTCGGCGACGCCAGTGCCACGCTACCATTTCACAATGAAAACGACAGAACCATCCGATGCAACCGAGCGGCGAAGTCGGGCGTTTTGACAATGGAAGATCTTCTGTCGCCGCCGGCTGATCGGTAGCGTTCTGGCTACCAATCATGGAGCTTCATTTTGATGAATCGATTCACATTTCCGACTTTGGCCTTGCTTGCAGCTTGCGTTTTGCTTTCGGGTTGTGGCGGCCAATCGAATCAACAAAGCGAGACGTCATCGACAGCGGCATCCGCAGGTAACGATGGTGAGGTGTCGATCGACGAAATTTTCGAGAACCACAGTGTCGAAGCGGATCAACTCTCACTCACGACCGAGGACGTAATAAAGCGATTTGGCGACGCGCAGAAATGGACGGACTTTTCATTGACCGAGACGGCCCCCGGACAGTATGAAGGCCAAGCCAAATCGCCATCGGGTGAATTGCTAAATGTCGAAGTCCGCCAAACCACAAACGGGATCTTTTCTAAGTGGACAAATGCCGATGACTCTGCATCCGGAGGCAACGCGCGAATGACTTGGTAGGGTATTCGTCGGTATCTGGTTCACAAATGTCGTCGCGAAATGCAGCCAGAACCATCCGATGCACCCAAGTCGCGGAGTCAGCCGATTTGACAATGGAAACTCTTTTTCCGCGACTGGGTGATCGCGGTCGTTCGTCGCTCATGGAACACCCGCTATGCAGAATGAACCATGGTACGGCGTTCGCCTAGTATACCAACTAACAGGGACCTCACGTCAGGCTTATGAAGAACGCGTGATTCTTGTGCGCGCGGACTCGGATGATGCTGCGATAGCGTTAGCCGAGCAATACTCCAAAGACTACGAGAGTGAGACAACAATCTACACTGGGTACGCAATGGCCTTCCACATATTCGACGAAGACAGCCCGGCTCTTGGTCCCGGTGTCGAGGTGTTCTCGCTGATCAGAGAGTCGGACATGGATATTGACGCATACCTCGTTCGATTCCACGACACAGGAAGTGAGTGCTGCCGGAAGACACGTGACGACGAATCGGAAATCGGATGATCAATCGACGCAGATGTTAGACGCGACGAACCATCGCATGCACGGGAGCGGCGGTGGCCAGTCGGTTTTGAAATCAATGTCAATTCCCGCCACCCCGTGATGCGGGACGTTATTGCTCTGATGCGCTTGATTGATGTTGTAGATCTGTCGGAACACTCACTGTAAGTGCAAGCAGCCACTTCCGAATCGATCTCAAATGGGGCTGAGTGATCTCCGGACATTTGAGAGATCCGTTCCAATGGCCGCATCAGGCGGAATGAATCTTTGGCTACGTTACGAAACGGGGAATGCTCTTTGCGGAATTCTCCTTGCTTGCTGATCTGGGGTCCGGCGGACGCCCGTCTCGCTGCGGATGAATCACTGGCTCGGCT
>JAGQOZ010000862.1 GCA_020426955.1 Planctomycetales bacterium | reverse complement strand
CTTTCCGTCACCTTGGATCAAGAAGATATTTTCGGTTCGACAGGGCTCTATTCCAATCCGTCTGCTACGAACGAAGAAGTGGCCAGTGCCGAATTGATTTACCCAGACGGCCGATCTGGTTTTCAAATCGAAGCGGGCTTGCGTATGCAGGGCGGTGCCAGTCGAAATGCCGAACACAAGAAGCATTCGATGAGTTTGCGGTTTCGCGAAGATTACGGTGATAGCGAATTAGACTTCCCGCTGTTCGAAAATTCGCCCGTAACCCAGTTTGAATCGATTCACTTGCGAGCTCGCTACAACAATTCCTGGATCCACTGGGACCAAGGACAGCGGAATCGAGGTTCGATGATTCGCGAAGCCTGGATGCGAGACACCATGTTGGCGGCCGGTGATATTTCCGCGGGACACGGTGACTACGTGCATTTGTATTTGAATGGCATCTATTGGGGTGTTTATGAAATGCACGAACGACAAGATGCCAGCCACTACGCCGCCTACTTTGGTGGCGATGCTTGGGAATACTCGGCGACAAACGCTAACGCAGTCGTCGATGGCGATAGCGACTCTTGGAACAATCTGCGAACAACCGTCAACAGTGGTGACTGGGAGGCCATTCAGCAAGTGTTGGACGTGGATAATCATATTCTATTTAATATTTTGCAGCTTTACGGCGGCAACCAAGACTTGAAGACGGATGGAAATTGGCGAGCGGCTGGTGGAGGAATTGCCAATGCGCCGTGGCGATTCTACATGTGGGATGTCGAACGGATTTTGGAGAACGTTCGGCAAACCGGTACCAGTCCTGTTTCCGATTTGATGGGCTTTTTAGCTCGTTTAGACGATCACGACGACTATCGAATTCGGTTCGCTGATCATGTTCATCGTTTGTTGTTTAACGGCGGTGCGTTAACGCCCGAAGCCACAGCTCAGCGTTGGATGGATCGAGCCAACCAGTTGGACATGGCCATAGTTGCCGAATCCGCTCGTTGGGGCGATCTCAAGCAATCGCGTCCACTGACTCGAGATGCGGAATGGGTGACGGAACGAGACCGTTTGCTGGAAACCTATTTTCCGGATCGAACTGCCAACGTCTTACAGCAATTTCGTTCTAGAAGATTGTATCCCAGTACTGACGCTGCGGAATTCCTGGTCAATGGCCAGCGACAGCACGGCGGTCTGCTGGATGGCACATTGACGCTGGAAAACCCCAACGCCGCGGTGGCTACCATTTACTACACCACCGACGGCAGTGATCCTCGTTCTGCTGGCGGTGCTCTGAATCCGGCGGCACTGATCTATTCTGGGCAGATTGCCTTGCAGCGATCGGCGCTCGTGAGTGTTCGAATCAAAGATGACGCGAGCGGCGAATGGTCTGCCTTGACGCAAGCTGACTTTTTCCTGGAAGAACCAGCCGATGCTTCGAATCTGCGCATTAGCGAGATTCACTACAATCCGCTGGATGGTCGACCGGCGCTGGGCGAAATGGCGAGCAGCGGTAGCGAATTTGAATTCATTGAAATTCGCAACATCGGCGATTCACCAATCAATTTGGACGGAGTGCGGTTCGAACAAATGTCGGTCGGCGGCGACGCGCAGGGCGTGGTGTTTGCTTTTTCGAATCAAACCTTAGCCCCGGGAAGTAGTACCGTAGTGGTCCGCAATCGAGCGGCCTTCGAGTCTCGGTATGGCACTGATTTGCCGATGGCGTTGGGCAACAACGGAGTTGGTGGACTAGACGGAGAATTTGGCGGAGGCCGTTTGGGAGATGGCGGCGAGCAGATTACGCTGGTCGCTGCGGACGGTCAATTGATTGAACAAGTAACCTACGCCGACGACGGTATCTGGCCGGAGCGAGCGGACGGAGCGGGTTCCAGTCTGGAGCGATTGTCTAGTTTGGCCGATGGAAATTTGGGCACGTCTTGGGTGGCCAGCGAACGAATCGGAGGTTCGCCCGGAATTGGTTATGCACCCGCCGCCCCTTCGGTGGTCATCAACGAAGTACTTGCTAATTCGAACGCACCGGCCGTGGATCAGGTGGAGCTGTACAACGTTACGAATCAAGCGATGGACATTTCCGGCTGGTTTGTCAGCGATTCTGCGAACAGCCTGGAGAAGTATACGCTGCCAGCTGGTTCGCTGATTCCGGCTAATGGCTATTTGGTGCTGTCGGAAACCGAATTGGGGTTCGGACTGAAAGGGCAAGATGACGATGACGTGTGGCTGAGTCGTCCTGGTGTTTCGGGCGTCGCCGAATGGTTTGTGG
>JAGQOZ010000861.1 GCA_020426955.1 Planctomycetales bacterium | reverse complement strand
CGCAGCACCGCCAGGCACCGCCGAACTACCGGCCAGCGAAGCCAACGCCAAGCCGCCCAGTCGTAAGCCGGTATCGCCAAAGAAAGTGCGTCGAGTTTGTTGGAGCTGTTGTTCAAACCACGGGTTCATTGTGTCAATTCCTTGTCACGGTTTCATCAAGGTTCAGCAGCATGTTGGCTACCAGTGTATAGGCTGCTAGTTCGCTGGGATCTAAATCAGAGTTAGGTTTGGATTCACCTTGCGAAATCAATTTTCCTGCCGCTTCCGCATCTTCGGCATAGCGTTTCATGTGCAAATCTAATTGTCGAACCACAATTTCCATTTCGGCGTCTTGGGGCGAACGAGCGATCACGGTTTGGAACGCAAAGTCGATCCGCTGTTCGGGCGAATCGCCTCCTTCCCGCAACATACGCTCTGCCAAAGATCTCGCGGCCTCCACATGCTGAACGTCATTCATCAACTGTAACGCTTGCAAAGGCGTGTTACTGCGTTCGCGAACCGTGCAAAATTGTTCTCGATTCGGAGCGTCAAAGTTGGACATAAACGGCGGCGGCGCGGTCCGTTTGAAGAAGGTATAGATTGACCGACGATACAGTGCCGACCCGGAATCTCGTTTGTAAAATCGAGTGTTCGAACCGGCAAAACCAACCGGCTCCCAAATGTTTTCCGGTTGATAGGTTCGAACGCCTTTGCCACCCATGGTCAAGTCTAACAGGCCGCTAACGAACAATGCGTTGTCTCGAATCTGTTCCGCATCCAAGCGCAGCCGAGGCCCTCGAGCCAACAGTCGATTCATCGGATCCGTGGTTAGCAATTCGTCTGTGACGGCCGAATTCTGTCGAAACGTCTGTGACGTCAACATCAGCCGCATCAGTTGCTTTACGTTCCAGCCTTGTTCGCGAAAATGAATCGCCAGCCAATCCAACAGTTCCGGATGACTCGGCAGGTCTCCTTGTGTGCCAAAATCATAACTGGTTTTGACCAGACCCACGCCAAAGACTTGTTGCCAAAATCGATTCACGGTCACTCTCGCCGTCAGCGGATGCTGATCACTGACCAACCACTGGGCCAGATCCAATCGAGTGGCCGGGCCGTCGGGATTGGCCTTTTGCAGCGGTGGAAAAACGGCTGGCACGTCCGGTTCTACTTTTTCACCCGGCTTGTTGTACGCACCTCGCAGCATGACAAACGCTTCTCGAGGTTTCTCCAGATCCTTATAGACGAACGTGGTCGGAATCGACTTTTGAATTTCGTCGCGACGTTGATTCAATTCGGCAATGCTGGCCAAAGTTTCGGCGAAGTGTGGTTTGGTGGTTTGACAAATGTGTTGCACATAATAGGTCTGCAACTTGGTTCGCTCGTCAGCGGAAGCGTCGCCGTCCGGTCCTTTCTTGGCAATCGCTTGGATGTCATTGGGCAATCCGGCCACGTCTTTGCCGGTGGCTTGTTTCCACCACGCCAAGAACGATTGGCCAGGATCGTTGGCCGGATTGGTGTCACCGACAATTCCCATTTTGTCCCAGTACACGGTGCCACCAAACTGAGTGAGTGCAAATCCGGTCAGCATGTCGCCCGCGTTCAGCCCCACTTTTTCGGCTGGGATTTCCAAGCGAACCCATTCGCCACTGGCAGGTAGCGACCCCATGTTTACTTTTTCATGCGAATCCGGTTTGCCCCACGGAATCGCATCAAAGTCACCCCAGTTCGCTCGATGCAGCCAACCGTCGCGATGAAACTGCAGCATGATCGCTTTGGGCGAATCGTCTGGATCGATCCAGACGTAGGCAAAGATGGTGGCGTCTTGTGGAACCACCAGCGGCGTGGACGCCTGGTCCCAAACGTCTTGTGCCAAGCCTTTGTCAGTCCGCTTCAGTGAACGCTGGCCGGAAAAGACCGGTGCCTTGTCGTCTTTCGTGACGAACTGAGTGGCAGCGGAATTGGTGGTGGTACGTCCGTCGTCGGGAAAGGCATCGTCCAACCACACGATTTCCGAGCGTTGGGAAGCATCTTCCGCGGCTGTCGAATCGAGTGCCGGATCGTGGTATTCGATCTTGGCGGCTAGAGATTCCAATTCGGATTGACGAAGTTTCAGCTGGTTCGCCACTTGGTCCAATTGTTGACGATGTTCGGCCGTTTCTAGTTTCAGGATTGGCGGAGTAGTGGCCGAATTTCCGTCCATGGCCGGGTCGGCGGCTGAATTAAAGAACGCGTAGAACGAATAAAATTCTTTCTGGCTGATGGGATCGAATTTGTGGTCATGACACA
>JAGQOZ010000860.1 GCA_020426955.1 Planctomycetales bacterium | reverse complement strand
GTTTGTCGGCTTGGTTCCGGATTTGGCCAGACAATTCGTGGGTCGTATGGACGAATTCTATTTGTTTACTCGTGCCATCACCGCCGAAGAAGTGCAAACGTTGTACGGTTTGGAAGATCCCTTTACGCCTGGAGACTACAACCAAAACGGCGTTTTGGACGCGGCCGACTTGAATTTGCAAGCAGCGGAAATCGGCGGAAATAACGCTGCGTTTGACCTGAATAGCGACGGTAGCGTCGATTTCGACGACCGCTTGGCCTGGGTCAAGGATTTGAAAAACACTTGGGTTGGCGATTCCAACTTGGACGGCGAATTCAACAGTGGTGACTTCGTACAAGTCTTTACCGCTGGGTTGTTTGAGTCTGGAGCTGCGGCGACTTGGGAGCAAGGTGACTGGAACGGTGACGAAAAGTTCGATTCGGGTGACTTCGTTTCCGCTTTCACCGATGGCGGCTTTGAGCTAGGGCCTCGCACCGGAGTGAGTGCCGTTCCGGAACCGAGTTCGCTTGGTTGGTTGGCCGGTTTAGGAGTTTTGATGGCACTGCGTCGTCGTCGATAGGGTGTTTTTCCGCAACGTTGGTTGCGGAATGAGAGACGTGAAAAGGGACAATGCACGAACGATCATCTGATGGTCGTTCGTGTTTTTCTACTTTGCCACCGTTTTTTCTGGATGTGGCATCTGTTTTGCGGTTGCGGATTTCTTCTGACGCATACATGATTTTGGCTGGGCGGATGCCGATCCGCACTTGCCGTCTTTATTATTTCGTTTCGAACTGAAGGGAAACCATGTCGGTTGATTGGTCATTATTGAAAAGTGTAGTGGACGCGAATCAGACGTTTGTTTTGACCAGTCACATTCGCCCCGACTGCGATGCCTTGGGTAGCGAACTGGGGCTCGCCTATGTCCTGGAAGCGTTGGGCAAAGACGTGAAAATTGTCAACGGGCAACCGACGCCTCCAAATTTGGCGTTTATTGATCCGGACAAACGCATTCAGGCAATTGGCGTTGATATCCAACCAGCGGAATTGGCGGATCGACAAGTTCATATTGTGCTGGACACCAGTGCCTGGGCGCAATTGGGTGACATGAGTGATGTCTTTCGTGGAACCCAGGCGCAAAAAATCGTGATTGATCATCACCTGGGCGAAGATGATCTGGGTGCCATGTTCCTGAAAGACACGTCTGCCGAAGCAACAGGACGCTTGGTTGCGGAAGCGGCCAAGGCGCTAGGTGTTTCGCTTACCGCCAAGATGGCCATGCCCATCTATGCGGCACTCGCCACGGATACCGGTTGGTATCGGTTTGGTTCGGTTTCGGGTGACACCTATCGATTGGCAGGCGAATTGGTAGACGCCGGTGCCTCGCCGCCGCAAATTTATGGCGACTTGTACGAACAAGAAACGTTGGGGCGTTGTCGGCTTCGCGGCATCATTTTGTCTCGTCTGCAAACCGAATTCGACGGTCGGCTGGTGCATACCTATGTCTTAAAGGAAGACTTTGCGACGGCCGGCGCGCTCGCTCAGGACACAGAAGACGCCATCAATCTTTCGTTGGCGATCTCCGGGACGCAATTTGCCGTGATTCTGGTCGAACAACAAACGGGAGGATTTAAGCTGAGTTTTCGCAGTCGCTGCGAACTCGATTGTAGCGAAGTGGCACGGCATTTTGGCGGCGGAGGCCACAAGGCGGCGGCGGGCGCGTTTGTAAACGAACATTTCGAAACCGCACAGGATCGTGTTCTTGACCACGTCCGTTCACTAATGCGATAATCTTCGCTCGTAAAAATTCGAATAGGCCCGATGGCGACCGTGCATTTGCTGACTGAAGCGTCAAAATTGATTTGGCGGTGTGGTGAATGAGTCGCTGGTTCGAAACGAGCATAATGATGCATGACGAAGACTTGGAAAAATTCAAGGACGATCCGCCTCGACGAGGTTTCTTCGTCCAGTTCTTGACCGGCGCCATCGGTGCTGTGGTTGGCTTAGCGCCAGTGGTGCCGGGAATCTTGTTCTTTCTTAATCCCATCACCAAGAAAAAGGATTCGGCTGGCGCGAAAGGAAAACGAGACGAAGAAGGTTTTGTCTTGTTGGAAGGCGTGACGCTGGAATCTTTGCCTGCAGATGGTACGCCCGTGGCCTGCAAGGTCTTTGATGACAAGGTGGACGCGTGGAACCGATTTGCCAATGTAGAAATTGGTACCGTTTGGATTCGCCGGTTGGACGAAAACAATATCTTGGCGTTCAGTTCTATCTGTCCGCATTTGGGTTG
>JAGQOZ010000859.1 GCA_020426955.1 Planctomycetales bacterium | reverse complement strand
AAAGGCCGCCCGGCTGGTAACGTCCTAAGTGAATCCATCTCCTCCGGTTTAAAGCCGATACAAACACGATTCGCTAGATTTTCATTCGTTATCGCGCCAATCTAACTGCGCCTCGACATCGCGAATGAGTGCCGTCCAAAAACAGACGAAATCGATGTGGCACTGTCTAAGTTCGACAGCGCCACATGAGCTTGTTGGACGTCGAGCAACAATAAATGGCAGTGTTAGCGTTTACGGCGGCGCAATGGAGCCAGAGCGAATCCTGCCAAAGCAAGCATGGCGAAACCGGATGGTTCGGGAACGGCGGTCAGGCTGAAGTCGTCAAACATGGCCGACTGAGGGTTTGCTTGTGCATCAAATCCATCTACCATCTTCGCTTGCACTCGAAGCGTACCGCCTGAAGAATTGGCGTTGAAAGAAAACTGTTCAAAAAGGCCACCAGTGTCGACTTCGGTCAGATCTAGCAAACCGATGCGACTACCGTCTTCCAAAAGTTCCACGTAAGTATTGGCGGCCGAAAAATTAGCTTCCTTACGATAAAAGAAGGACAACGTGTATTCGCCTGCGGCTGCTTCCGTAACGTCTTGATACAGTGTGGCATTGGCCAACGGATCTCCACCCCCAGCCTGATTGCCTTCGAATGCTTTCAGCCAAACGCCGACTCCCGGAGTGCCGGTCGGATTGCTGGCCCATGGCGCGTCTTGGTATTGAGCTGACGATCCGACTCCGTCTGGAAACGTCACGTCCAACGTCCAGAACGGATTGGTCTGGCTGTTGGGAGTGGATGCGTCAAAGCTAGGATCTTGCAATAGATTCTGAGCGTGACTTGTGGTCACCAGGAATAGAACGCCCAACAGTGGAAAGAGAGATTTCATTGTTACCTACCTTGAAGTTAAATCACTAGACATAAAATCCAATAAAAGAAAGCAAGTTCGTCGTGAACTAGTTGTAACTCTATTACGAACGCCGGAATCGCTGGACGAACGGAAGCAACGCCCATAACGCGAGAATCCAAGTCGACGGTTCCGGAACGGATTGGACGCCGCCACGAGGCCCTAATTCGTAGCCACCGGCCGTAAACGCGAAGACAAAGTCACCGGAATCGAATTCGCCATCGCCATTCCAATCTCCTGTGACCCAAGTGGAGTTATTGGGAACACCATCTTCATATTGCCCCGCACCAAACACGACGACAAAATCCGATGACGAAAATTCGCCGTCCAGATTGGAATCTCCGATGTACGTATTCAACTTGTCCGCATCCGACACGAGCGACAGAATATCTTCGGAATTGACCGCTCCGTCCGCAGTTACATCAAACTCCAACGGGTTCGTTTCGCCCATCACCGCTTGACGCAACAACTCTAAGTCTCCAACGGCCAGCTGACCATCTCCGTCAAAATCATAGGGAATGCCTTCGCCAAAAATGATGTTCACGTTGTCGATCGAATGGAAGTCAGAAGACCCGCCGGTTCTGGCTCCAAACGATGCGCGAACCGGCCCACCAAAGTCAGCACCTTCGATCAGAAAATTGTCAAAGATCGAATGCACGCTGCCGTCCGAACCGTCCGTGACGGTCATAGAAACAAGCATGCCATCTTCCGACGTCGAAATCTGGACATCGGCTTTGTTCCAAGCACTGTTGGCCAAGTCTAGGTCGCCCAACGGAATCACCGTTTGAGCAACATGGTCCGCATTGACACTGCCGTCCCAATGCAACGAAATATGATTCGCTCGACGATCCGAATTTCCTGGCTCTTCACACGCTAGATCTGTATCTCCTTCCGTGGGGCAGCCTTCGAAATCGAGACCAAAATCGTTGTTGAACGTGTCAAAGCCGACGCCCAACGCTCCGGCCAGATGAGGTTCTTCGGCCGGACTCCATTCGGCTGCGGTTTCACCCGGGTTCAGTTCGCCCGAATCGCCATACAACGAAGTAGGTGCCAAGACGAAAGCCATGCCATCCGCGAAATTTCCGTTTTGGTCCAAGATGCGGAAGTCAAACGTCGCGTGAATGTTTTCGTATTCGTCTGAAGTCTTGTCAAAAGTGACAAAATTCTGCTGTCCCGTGGCTTCAGAAGACAACTGCATGAAGCCTGGTTGGCGTCCGCCACCGTCACCGTCATTTACGATCGTCGGTCCGGGATCCGTGCCAGGTGACTTGACGACAAACGGTGTGCCGCCAACCACTACCGGTTCCTGTATTACCGTTATGGGGCCCAATGCAAATGATTCAAAATCTTCTTCAAACGAAACCACATTGCCCGCACCAAC
>JAGQOZ010000085.1 GCA_020426955.1 Planctomycetales bacterium | reverse complement strand
AGCCTGCTGGAACGCAGCCATGTTCTGGACAATCACGCCATACGCGCCCGGCGCCAAAGTGGTGCCGGCCGAGAACACAAACGGTACGCTCGGTCCTTCCGCGACGGTAACACCAGAGAGATCCAGTGTTGTCGAACCAATATTCTTGAATTCAATGAATTCGCGACCCTCTTCCGTGCCGGCGGGATTGTAATGGATTTCGGTTACTCGAAGATTCTGCTGCACCACCGAGGGATTCGCGGCTGTGGTGAACGAATCCAGCATTTGGCCATCGGCGGCCAGCAGCTGAATGGTTTCGCCGAAACCGCTGAGATTGCCTTGGTAGTTGCCTTGCACCAAAAGGCCTTGTCCTCCTGACGGACCAGATGCGCGGAGTCGGAACGCCGCAACGTTCGGAGAAACGTAAATGGAACCGCCGGCCGGGATGATGGTTCCCTTGCGGAAGGTGTGTTCAATTCCACCGGTCAGGTGCCAGCCAGAAATATCAACAGCTTGATCGGTCGGGTTGTCCAGTCGAAGATATTCTTCGTCCTGGTTGCCACTGGCTGGATTGACGTCCAAGTCCTGCGAATTGATGCGAATCGCCGGATTCGATTCTTGGCCATGCGGAATGCCAGCCACGTCCACCGATAGGATGGCTCCTTCGACCAGTCGTGGAACGAAGAGCATATCGTTGCTGGCGGTCGAACTATTGAGTCCATGAATGGCCAGTACGTTTTCTCCGTTTCGCAAAAGACCGGCGGGCAGGTTGATGACAAAGTTTTCGAATTCAATTGCGTCGGAATTCCGATGCGAACGAGCTCGTGAATCAAACTCCGGCACTTCGTCTCGCGTATTGGCACTGGTTACTTCGACGCCATTGATAAACGCAACAAACCCATCGTCGTATTTCATTTGCAGTGTCAAAGCTTGTAGCGAATTCGCGTTATTCACCGTGAATGGAATTCGCATATAGACGGAAGTCGAATCCGCAGATACGTCGGATGGATTGACGGTGGTTCGCGTCAGTTCTTCAAATCCGGTGCTGGTGCCGAAACCGATTCCGGTTTCTCCGATGGCCCAGCTGGAATCGTCAAATTCGGAAGTGGTCCAGGTTCGCGCCAAGGAATTGTCGGTCGGCACGAAGTATTTTGCCGACGTAAATTCCGGAATGATTTCCGGATGCTCTTGCTGAACCAAGTTGTCGACGCTGTGCGTTTGGTACAGGTGCGTGCGGCGTACTTCCAGGTATTCGTCCCGAATCACTTGAATGGCTTGCGCCATCGATTGGTTTGAACCCCAGACCCACGGATCGGCCCAAACGGCGGCGTCTTCTTGAGCTTCGTCTTGCATTTGATCAAGGTATTCCAGAAAGCGTTGGTCAAGGTAGCTGTCTGAAGTACCAGGTTCGCCCAGCAATTCGTCCATGGCAGTACGCAGTCGCCGCAGGAACATCTGCTGGATGGTCGGTTCGTTGATCATGGCGTCCATCAAGCGATTCCAATGGTTGTTCCATTCTCGGTAACCGTTGGAATTGATAAACGGATGAGACGGATGGATCACCGACGGATCGTGCCCTGGCACAGGTCCCACGGTAATGCTGTCTTGGTCCGCGTAGATCACGTCGGAAAAGGATGTGCCAACCCAGTTGGAACCCCATGTCAGGTCATGGTCCCACGGAATGAACATCCATTCTCCGCTGCCGTTGGAATCTCGGTACAGAAAATGATTCTTGTGCGGGTTGTCATTTTGATGCGTGATGACCGTGGCTACTAAGTAATTCAACACGGCCGGGATGTCGACATTGTCGAACAAGTAGTTCTTCAGTTCTGCGCCGTTCAGGCGATTGATGTCTCGTACGAATTCCGCCAAGTCCGTGCTACCTTCGTATTCACGCGTCTTTTTGCGAGCACCCGACGCCGACGTGAATTCGTTGTACATTTTGTACAGGGCGCCGTCGGGATCTAGTCCGGATCGCTCCAGCATTTCTTCGTCCGGTTCTTCAATGAATTCAAAGATGCCGTAGAATTCGTCGTTGCGACGTACGTACATGGGGAACGAAATACTGGACGGCACGCCAATCATGCGGTAAGCGTCAAACGCCAATGGTTGACGAACGTATGATTTGTCCGTGGCGGTTGAATTCAGGTTAAATTCTTCCACTCGAGCAAACTCGGGATCGAATCGAAATGTGTCGCCTTTGAAATCGAATTTAAAGTTCGTCTTGCCAACGGGATTGTTTGCTGTACTGCCGCCTCGTTGTCGAACAAACATGTTGTCGTAAAATTCGCCGTTGTAGTACAGGGATGCTCGAGTGCCCGAACGTCCTCCTGCGCGAGATTCACTTTCGACAAACCAGTTTAGTACGGGCATGTCGGTATCAATGGACGGGTCGGCAATCATGGTGCCGTGGTATTCGGCCGATTGGTTTCGACCTGTATTGAATTCAAACAGCGGGTTACGGCCGATTGAACTGAGCGTATCGGTGGCCTTGACGTACCAGCGGAGCATTTCGCCCGGTTGAGCCACTCCAGCTGGAATGATGGCCGAATAAATGCCGTCGCCCGCCGTGGCATCTCCATTGGTTCCGTTGTCGGCCATGACAATCGTCTGCTCCGCTTCATACATGACGCGGTAAATCAATTCCACCGTAGCCACTTGATTCAGCGTGCGGCTGACTTCGGCGGTGACCAGAACGCTGTCCAGGATGCCAGGTTGGGAAGGCGAATGTTCTACGTCACGAACCAGCGGCCCCAGATCGGCGGACGCGGGATTATTCACTTCGCCCGGCGTCGGCGTCGTGAGATAACCATACGAATCCACGTCGTTGGCCGCTCGAGTTCCAATCAATTCTGCGGACCACAGGAAGTCTGCATTGTCCGCTGTTCGATTCAGCGCATGGATGGCCAGCACGTTGGTTCCGGCAACCAAAGCGTCACGGCTATCGGAAATGTCAAACGCTTCCAGCTGGACCGCTTGGCTGTCTGCTGCCGCGGTGGTGGCGTTGGCATTGTAGGGCACCAGCGAATCAATCTCGCCCGGCGCATTGATACGCAACACTTCATTCCCGTTTAAATAGGCCACGAATCCGTCGTCATACTTGGCCTTCAAAATCAAGTCGTTCAATTCGCCCGGATCGGTCAGGTTGAAAGTCACGCGAGTGTACAGCGTGCTGCTTTGGTTCAGCATGGGGGACTTGACGTCCGTGTTGATGTGAGGCGTGAAGTCCGTGTTTTGACCGGTACCACCCGCCAGCACCGCCGAGATTTCGGCAGCGGTGAGTGCTTGGTTGGTAACGGACACTTCGTCAATCATGCCGGTGAATTCGTTTCCAGTGGCGTCAAAAATTCCACCACCGCCAACATTAAACCCAAAGTTCGATGCGCCATAATTGCCCGTCGCGTTGCCGCCGGTGCCCGCAAGTACTCCGTCTAGATAGATTTGCAGTTCGCTTCCGGTTCCGACCACAGCCACGTGATGCCATTCGTTGCGAGGCAAACTGTAGGTGACATTAAGCGAACCGCCGTTGGGTGTCCAAACGTGTAGCGTCTGCGGGTTGATGAAGCCGAATTCAACTGCGTCATTTTGTCCGAACAAGCCCACTCGGTTTTGCGAAAAAGTCCCCGGGCGAATGAACCCCATCATGGTGAACTGGGAAACGTTGCTCAGGATCGAACCGCTGGTCAGCATCGAATCATTTGTGCCGTCAAACTGTGCGGCCGAATTAGTCTCCGGCAGCTGGGACGACGTGCCTGGGCCGGAAACGTTTAGTGAAACACCTCCGTTGAATTCGCCATCCAGCGACGAACCAGACGAACCGGAATTGGCCGCAATATCTCCGGATGTTTCTTCGAAACGCCAATAGCCCAGCGGGTTGGTCGCAAGTACCGCGCTGGCGTAGCCGGCATCTTCCGCCTGCCCGGTTTCATATCCCAACGGTGCCGAACCACTTGGCCACGCAGCGTCGTTGAAAGAATTTTGCATCCAGACGTCTTGGATGTCTTCATCCGGCGGAACGAAATACCGAACCGCATCTGATTCACTGATCAACGTGACGTCTTCCGACGCGGCGCCGATTCCATACGCAACGTCTGCGGCCTGAACGGGATATTCGTCAAACGATTGGATCACGGTGCCATTCGGAGCGACCAGCGCCAGGTATTCGCCGCCCGCATTGAGCCGGAAGTTGGTGTGCAGTTCTTGACCCGGCGTGTCGCGATCTTTGTTCGAAGCAAACACCGTCAGATATTCACCTGGTTCCAGCGTAACGCTGGGGAAACGCCATTGAGTTGGATCGTTCTGGTCATCGGTCAGCGAATAGTCGTTTAGGTCCAAAGCTTCGTCGCCAACGTTGGTGATTTCAATCCAGTCTGAATAGTCGCCGTCTTGGTCTTGCAGCGTGGATTCGTTAACCGCCATGAATTCGCTTATCAGCGGTTGTGCAGTAAGAAGCTGTCTTGGTTCAAGCGATTCGAGCGAATGTGGTTTGCGATTGCGATTTCGTTTGGGATGTCGATTCTTTCTTACCGCCACAACGTGATCCTTATTTTTTGGAACGAAAAAAATACAAAGAGTGACAAGATGGCTGCCGAGCTAGACCAATGTTCAAGAAAAGATGCGCCGAACAGTCTAGCCATTGAATCGACAGTTTAACCAGAAAAACCGTGCAACGCGAATCAATCGTCAGAAGTTTACCGCCGAAGTGGAGTTCGGCGGATTTGGGGCCGCTTACAGAGCAAAGCGGGTGGTTACTCGGGAAGTTCGATCAGCACAATCGTCTAGTCACGGGGCGTCATTCGATTCAGATGTAGCTTTGATTTCGGAATCGGGTTTCGCTTTCACTAAATGGTGGAGTTTTAAATCCTTCAATTCGCCGCTGCAGCGCCAAGTCACCAAACCTAACGGAGTGACCGGTTCTTGTTCCCACCAAATGGAAAACTTGCGTTGGCGTTTTTCCAGATTGATGATTTGCTCTTTATCGATCCAAATTTGAATATGCGTATCGGTTACTCGGAGCCGAATGTCGTACCAGCGATTGTTTTCGAATTCGATGACTCGGGTGGTTTCGTTTTCAATAGCAGAAAATCCATCAATGTTGGAAAGGCCCACCATCTGTCCGCCCCAGCCACCCAGAATCAGCGAACAATATTCTTCCTTGACTGGAAACGTCAGGCCGCAAAAGAAATCACTCCCTTCCGTGCGGCGACCTTGCAGAGTCAATTCGTAGTTATTTCTTGGCAGGTTGTCTTCTTTCCAAGAAATGCCGGTGGCGGGATCCCCCTTGGGAAGACGAATCACGCCGTCGACCACTTCGCATTTACCGTGATCGGCAAAATCAAACTTTTCGATGATCCGCCAACCTTCCAGTGACTTGCCGTCAAAGACCTTGACTTCGTCACCCACTTGCCACATTTCGGACTGTGCCGGTTCTTCGGCTCGTGCATCAACAGCCAGCACGGTCAGGACAAGGGTCAGCACTCGAGATGGGCGTAGCCGAAGCATGTGTATGGTTCCTTTTGAAAAATGCAGAAGAATGAAGGTCAGCAAAGTTGCTCATTATAGACGTGATTCACGCAGGGGAACGAGTGACCAGGCGGAAGTCCTCAGAAGATGATCCGATTCGTCTGTATTGCGATTCCGATGTAAAACGAGTCAAATATTAGGAACTTTGCACATCCGTACGAATGCATTGAGAATGAATACTTGGTACGAGTCCATCCATGAAATGTCCGTTCTGCCAAACCGATCAAGATCGAGTTATCGATTCGCGAACTAGTCAGGACGGATTTGCCATTCGGCGCCGTCGCGAATGTTTGCAATGTAAGCGTCGCTATACCACCTATGAACGGATCGAAGAGTCCGAGGTCAAGGTGGTGAAGAAGGATGGTGTTCGCGAACCCTTTAATCGCGAAAAAATTCGATTGGGCTTGTCCAAGGCCTGTTGGAAACGGCCGGTCAGCGATGATCAAATTTTAACGATTGTGGCCGAAGTCGAGCAGGAAGTTTACGATCGATTCGACAGTGAAATTGAAAGTCGTGATTTGGGCGAACTGCTGATGGAACGATTGCGCAAGCTGGACCAAGTTGCGTTCGTACGTTTCGCCAGTGTCTACCGCGAATTTAAAGACGTGCGAGATTTTGTGGATGAACTCCAGCCGATGTTGCGCGAACAAGACGGTGATGTTGCGGATATATAGCTGGTGTCGGCTGGATAACCCACGAATTGGCCGAAGTGGAATTGGGAGATAGTGGATATGAGCAGGCCATTCGTCTGTCTGATTCTGAGTTGGTTTGCACTTGGATTTGCGTTTCTGATACAGCACTGTTCGGCCGACGAACCTGCGATCGATTTGAAGCCATTGCGTTATCACCATGACGATTTGGTTGTTGATCTGGCGGTTGGCTTATGGGCTTGGCCATTGCCAATGGATTTTGATCAAGACGGCGATTGGGATTTGGTGGTGGCCTGTCCCGACAAGCCTTCCAATGGTATCTACTTGTTTGAAAATCGAACCGGGCAATCCAAGTTTCCGATTTTTGAACCGGCCCAACGCATCTGCGAAGCCACTCATAACTTGCGTATCAGCCACATGAAGAATTCCGTGCGATTGACCGGGCCAGGCGTCGAATACATCAATTTTCCCCAAAACGGTTTGGCCGACAAAGTGCCCATTCCGATTTCAGGAGACTTTCATCAACTGGTTGGCGACAAAAGTAAATCGATCCGAGCCAAACAGTGGTCGTATTGCGATTTTGATGCCGATGGATTGTTGGACGTCATGATCGGGATTGGGGATTGGAGCGACTACGGCTGGGACGATGCGTACGATTCGAACGGAAAATGGACCAACGGGCCGCTCCATGGATTCGTCTACGTGGCAAAGAATCGAGGTTCGAATGAAACGCCCGAATATGATCCGCCGGTTCGAATCCAAGCTGATGGTCGCGATATCGACGTCTACGGTTGGCCGTCGCCTTGCTGCGCCGATTTTGATTCGGACGGAGATGCCGATCTGATTTGCGGCGAATTCCTAGATCGCTTCACGTTTTTCGAAAACACCGGTAGTGCTGCCGAGCCGTCGTTTCGAACCGGCCGTCGCTTGCAATTCGACGGAACAGACATTCGTATGGATCTGCAGATGATTGTGCCGACCGCCATCGACTGGGATCACGATGGCGATCCGGATTTGGTTGTCGGAGATGAAGACGGCCGCGTTGCCTTGGTAGAGAATATTGGAAACGGTTCAGGTGTTTTGCAGTTCAAGCCGCCGGTCTATTTTCAGCAAAAGGCAGATGCGCTGAATTGTGGTGCGCTGGCAACGCCGTATGCCGTAGACTGGGACGGTGATGGCGACCAAGATCTGGTCTGCGGAAATACGGCTGGCTATTTGATCTATTTTGAAAATCTGGGCACCGCGCCGAATTCGCCAACTCCTAAATGGAAGGCGGCTCGTTATTTCCAAACCGATGGCAAACCGGTTCGAATTCAAGCAGGTCCCAACGGTTCAATTCAAGGACCGTGCGAAGCGAAGTGGGGCTACACCACGTTGTCGGTCGCGGATTGGAATCGCGATGGCCAGTTGGATATCGTCTGTAATTCCATTTGGGGCAAAGTCGTGTGGTTTGCTGGCACAGCGGACGGTAAGGGCTTGGAACTGGAACCGTCCAAACCGATTGTGCTTGATACGAACGGAAAACCATCACCCAAGCCTGCGTGGAATTGGTGGAACCCAGAATCTAACGAATTGGTCACCCAGTGGCGAACAACTCCTTGCGTGGTTGATTGGAATCATGACGGAAGAAACGATCTGGTCATGCTGGACCACGAAGGCTACTTGGCCTTCTTTGAGAGACAATCGGATGATTCGGTAAAAATGCCCGAACGGATTTTTGTGGACTCGCAAGGAGATCCGATTCGCTTGAATAGCGGCGCGGCCGGCAAAAGTGGACGCCGCAAAATCTGTTTGGTGGATTGGGATCAAGATGGTCGTCTAGATGTCTTGGTGAACAGTAGTAACGCCGATTGGTTTCGAAACGTGGAAGATCAAATCGGCCGCACCGTACTGGAAAATCAGGGAGCATTAGGACAACGCACGATCTCCAGTCACACCACTAGCCCAGCGGTCGCAGATTGGAATCAAGATCACTGGCCCGATCTGTTGGTGGGCGCAGAAGACGGACAGATCTACTTCATGCAACATCCAAAAACAAACCAATGAAGTGATTCGATATGAAGCACGTCGATTCAGAAAAACCGGTCAGCCAAAAAGTTGGTTGGCGAGAAAACTTGATGGCCATCAACAGTTTTGTTCGCACGTTGATTGCGTTGGTGGTGGTGTCGTTTATCGGCATGGTCTCGTGGGTCAGTTATGACTTCATTCATTCCAAAAATTCGGCCTTGAAGGAAACGCAACAAGAACTTCGGCAGGTTTCGGCCGATTTAGAGAAAAAGTCGCAGGAAGTAGTCGAACTACAGACGACCGTGGCCGAAAAGCAACAACTGATTGATCAATTGGATACCGCCATGCGGTTTCTGAAAGTCGACCGACGGATGGCCGAATTGACCGTCATTGAGCAAAGCAAGGATAACGAATCGGGCGAACTGCAAACGAAAGTGCGGTTTGAAGAAGTGGATGACGATGGGAAGACGCTGGGCAAAGCCAAGGAATTTACGATTCAAGGTGACTTGGTCTACATCGATCATTGGGTGGTCAAATTCGCCGATCAATATGTAGAAGAAGGTGCCTTGGACAAAGGGACGTCATTGTGTTTGTTTAAGGGGCTATTCGGCGAATTCCAAAAGCCCAGTGATGCGTTTTCACTGGATCGTTCTGGTGAACGACCCGCCGCTTATGGACGAACCGATCGAATCTCCGAATTTGAACAACAGATCTGGGACCACTTCTGGGAATACGCCAACGATCCGGAACGAGCGGTCCAACAGGGGATTCGCGCGGCGCATGGAAACGCGGCTTCCATTCGAGTGCAGCCGGGAAAACGATATCGATTGCTGCTGCGAGCGTCAGGTGGCATCAGCATTCAGCCTGGGGAAGCCGTCAAACCTGTTCGTCCCGCTGCCTAAGCTGTAGGAGGAAAACGCGTGATGGAGAAATCGGCGGTTGTTTTGTTTTCCGGTGGACAGGATTCGACCACCTGTTTGTATTGGGCCTTGCGCCATTTCGACCACGTTTTGACGCTGGGGTTTGATTATGGGCAAAAGCACGTCGTGGAATTGCAGCAAGCGCGCGAGATTGCTCGGGTAGCAAACGTGCCGTTCGGTGTGATGGACATTCGCGGAACGTTGTCCGGTTCGTCCTTGACGGAACATGACAAAGATATGAATCAATCGCACGAAAATAACTCGGAGCTGCCGGCGTCGTTTGTGCCAGGACGTAATGCCTTGTTTCTGACGTTGGCCGCCGGCTACGCGTATACTCGCGGCATCGCTGATTTGGTGGGAGGCATGTGTCAAACGGACTATTCGGGCTACCCGGATTGTCGTCGAGTGTTCATTGATTCGATTACCACGTCATTGTCGTTGGCCATGGACTGTGACTTTCGCATTCATACACCATTGATGTATCTGACCAAGGCCGAAACCTGGAAGCTGGCCAAAGAATTGGATGCGTTGGATGTGGTTCGAGATTTGTCGCACACAGATTACAACGGCGATCGAAGCGAACAGCACGACTGGGGGTTCGGAAAGCTTGACAATCCGGCGTCTGTCTTGCGAGCAAAAGGATACGCAGAAGCAAAGTCAAAGGGCTGGATTTAACGAATATGAAATTTTGGAAAAGTTTATCGATCCCGATCGTTGACGATCGAAGGACGCGTGGTTAACATCGTCGTAGATTTGTTACAGAAAAAGAAAATGTTGTTGTCGAAGGAATATTGCTAATCCAAGCAATCCGTTGAGGTAACGCTACTGAGTTGAAATTGCCAAGGTTCGTGTACATTCTTCCACGCTGTTTTGCGTGGTGTGTGTGCTTGAGCGTTGGCAATTTTTTTTGAACAACGCATTAGATTGGTTTCTTTGGAATACTTCTTTTGAGTGGAGTCGACAGAATGAAGATTGTATTGCGAACACTTGCCGTTTTGGCTTTGGCGTGTTCTTCCGTTTTTGCAGACGCGGTACCGGTAGCGAATCACAGCTTTGAAGAGCCCGCCATGCCGTTGGAAAGTGGTGCAACTTGGACGAATGATCTGCCAGGTTGGAATGGTCCCGCGAACGCCGGCGATTCGTTCATCGAATTGATTGGTGGATTTGCGGCCGACGGACAAGGGCACTTGGGTATGGCGGCAAACGCCGAAGTTTCTCAGGACTTGGGTGTCGCTCTTTCGCCAAACACCATGTACACGCTGTCCGTTGCTGTGGGCCGACGAAATGCCAGCTTCACTGTGGAAGGCAATGAATCCCGATTCGGTCTTTATGCCGGTGGCGACGCCGAAGACGGCGGTGCTTTGCTGGTTGATGGAACCTATGACGCATTTCCGTTGCAGGATTCGGAATTTGTTGATCAATCGGTTAGCTTTACGACCGGTGAAGCCGTTCCAGCGGGCAATTTGTTCGTGTCGCTGCGTTCGACTGGTGCGAATCGAGCGCATTGGGACAATATCCGAGTAGATGCTACACTTGTACCAGAGCCGTCGTCGTTGGCACTGGTTGCATTTGGTTTCTTGGGCCTGTTGGCTCGACGCCGAAAGTAGTCAGATATCCGCTTGAATCCAAGCGAAATTGAAATTCCGAGACGGCGGCACCAGAAAATGGTGCCGCCGTTTTTTTGATATGTCCAAACCAATACTTCTTGTATCGCTATTCTGCTTGGCCTTGCTTCAGGCATCGTGTCGCCGAAGCGAGATGGTTGACGACACGCCGTTGCCCTCATCGTCGGTAGTCGAATCGCCAACGGGAATTCGAGAAACCGTGGTGGTTGCTCGAGACGGGCAGGTGCACAAGACGTCGGCCATGGAAGACGGTTGGCAAACCGAAGCCTTTTCTGAATCAGCGAATCGGCAACTGCACGACTTAGGAGATCTTATCTGTTCCGGCGGAGATCATGCGACCGCGTCGCAGATTCTGGCCGCAGATTTTCGAATGGGTGTTCTTTTGCCGCAAGGTCGTCGGCAATTATTTTCGGATCGGCATTTGGAGGTGTCAGAGCCGGCCGACGCAAATGAATTTCAAGCTGCGTTGACGGAACATTCGCTTGCATCCCTGTTGCGCCATTTGCGAACTGACTTTGATGGAATGCAAGAGTTGCACGCCAAGTTCAAGCTGTTTCGAGTCGAACCGCAGAAAGATGGTGTCGAAACTTTGCAGTACTTCCAGCTGGTGGGGCACAATGCGACTCGTCAACGCGAACAAAACGCGACTTGGCGAATTCGCTGGACCAACGAAGCGAAGCCAAAGATTTTGGAGATTCGCGCAGAAGCTTGGCAGGACGTTGTCACCAGCGAGTTAGCCGGCAAACCGTTGTTTTCGGATCAGACACAATCGTTGTTGGGTGGCGATGCCGCATACCAAATTGCGTTGACGCGAGGTATAGAATACTGGCGCCAACGCATTTCCAACACGTGTAGCGTCTACAACTTTGGTTATCACGGAATTGCTGTTGGTGATGTGAATGGGGACGGCCGAGAAGATCTGTATGTGGGAGAAACGGGGGGATTGCCCAACCATCTGTTTATTCAACAACCAGATGGACGTTTGCGGGACATGGCAGCGCAAGCCGGAGTGGCCTTTTTGGACAATTGCCGAAGTGCCTTGCTGATTGATCTGGATAATGACGGAGATCAGGATTTGGTGT
This sequence comes from Planctomycetales bacterium, assembly GCA_020426955.1. Classification (GTDB taxonomy): domain Bacteria; phylum Planctomycetota; class Planctomycetia; order Pirellulales; family Pirellulaceae; genus JAGQOZ01. Next base: position 4,067 of record JAGQOZ010000085.1, on the reverse strand, counting down.
GTTCGCTGAACACGGGAATTCTATTCTTGGAAAACGATGGCGCCGCGAAATTTCAACTTCGCGCTCGGATTGCGTCCATTGACCAAGGCTTTTCGCTGGCGGCGGCGGACTTTGATCAAAACGGCTTCTTGGACGTCTATTTGTGCAACTATTACGGTGCTTCGGATGCGTCAAAGTTGCCGGCTCCGGTGCCCTATTTTGATGCGACCAACGGTGGTCGCAATCATTTAGTACGAAACTGGGGCAACTGGCAATTCGACGACGCCACGGCGGAAGTCGGCTTGGACGACGACAACAATCGTTTCAGCTTTGCATGTGCTTGGGACGATTTTGATTTAGACGGTGATCAAGACTTGTTTGTGGTCAATGATTATGGGCCGAACCAGTTGTACCGCAATGATCAAGGTCACTTTGCGAACGTGGCGAATGATATCGGTCTGACCGACGGCGCGTTTGGCATGTCGGCGACGTTTGGTGACTTTGATAGGAACGGATATTCGGACATCTACGTGTCGAACATGTTTTCCGCTGCCGGAAATCGCATCACGTTCCAACCGCAGTTTAAGCCGCAGCTTTCTGAAAATGACAAAGGGCGTTTTCAATATTTGGCCAAAGGCAATTCGCTCTTTCAAAATACCGGCACAGGACGCTTTCAAGATGTCAGTTTGGCCAGCGGCGTGACGATGGGGCGGTGGAGCTGGGCGTCTTTGTTTGTCGATGTGAATCTGGATGGTTGGGAAGACTTGTGCGTTGCCAATGGCTTCGTCACTGGTGCGGATACCGATGATTTGTGAAGTGTTTTGTGGCGACAGGTCGTGTCGCATTCACCTTCCAGTCAAGCCGACATCTCTATTGCCACGGACCCGGAATCGCAGTTCCAGCAGAGTTTGCGTCATATTAATCAGCTGTTGGATTCCGACGGTTCGCTCAGCGGTCGTGAACCCAACTGCATGTTCTTGAACACGCAAAACGGCAAATTCGCCACGGTGTCTGGTGTGTCGGGGTTTGATTTTCCGGATGACGCTCGAGCGCTCGCAGTGACCGATTGGGACGGCGATGGTGATTTGGATCTTTGGGTGACCAACCGCACCGGGCCTCGGATTCGTTTTCTGCAAAACCACTTGGGCGAAGGACGACGCTACGTTGCGGTGAAATTGGAAGCGACAAAAGGAAACCGCGACGCCATTGGTGCTCGAGTGGAAGTCGTTTTCCAAGGCAACAATGAATCTCGGTTAGTGCGAACCTTGCGAGCTGGCGAGGGCTTTCTGTCTCAATCCAGCAAATGGTTGCACTTTGGCTTGGGCGACGATCCGATGGAGCGAATCACGGTGACGTGGCCCGACGGGAGCGAACAATCGATTTCGGACGTGAAGGTAAATTCGCATTTGCATATTACGCAAGGGCAGTCGGTGGTTCGATATGAAGACCGTCGGCTTGACGCGGCTGTGTTTGCAGACCACGCGCCGGTTGTGGATGAGACCGAGTTTGATCCGTATCGAATCCCTCTTTGGAATCGAATTCCGCTGCCTCGTTTAGAAGCTTCGCTGGTCGACGAAAATCAAGTGGACCGCTGGCATTGGACTCCCGGACGACCGACACTATTGACGTTGTGGAGTATCACGTGTGCGCCGTGTCTGAGCGAATTGACGGAATTCGCGAAGCATGCGAATCGATTTCAAGCGGCTGGCATTGACGTTTGTGCGATAGGCGTCGACGGTGTCTTGGACGACGCGCCCGACGACAGCCGCCAGCAATGTCTGCAAGTGTTGCGTTCGATGGAGTTTCCGTTTTCGCAAGCGTGGGCCGATGAAGAAACTGTGCAACGGTTGCAGGATATTTATTCACTGCCGTTTGCCGGAAAGCTGGATCTGCCTACACCGGTGAGTTTCTTGGTGGATGAAGCGGGAAAGGTGGCAGTGATTTATCGCGGAGCTGTGACGCCGTTGCAGGTAGTCGCCGATAGCAAATTGTTGAACAGAGGCGATGCTGAATGGCAATCTGTATCGCTGCCGCTTCCGGGGCAATGGAATGTAATTCCCAATGATGTTCCGCTGTTGTCGATTTGTCGCCAGTTGGCTCAGCGAAGTTACTTTTCGGACGCAGCAGACTACGTAGAAAGGTGTTCGACTGAGTTGGCGAATGATCCTGACTTTGCGCCGTTCACCGTCTTGTTGGGCAGCAGGCTCTTGGCCGAAGCAAACACCGAATCGGGTAAACGTCTGTATCGATTGGCGAGCGAACTGAAAGAGATCGATTCGACCTTGCTGAACAATATGGCGTGGCAATTGGCGACGGATCCAAATCCAGTTGTGCGTGATGGAAAGCTTGCCGTTCGAATCGCAGAACGAGCAGTCCAGGCGGATCGTGCGCAAAGCCCTAGTTTCCTAGACACGCTGGCCGCGAGCTATGCAGAATTTGGCGATTTTGAAAAGGCTGTCAAAACTGCAGAGCTGGGGATGGGGCGGGCATCAGGCGACATGTCGGTTGTCAGCAAAATTCAGATGCGTTTGAAACTTTACAAAAAACAACAGCCGTTCCGAACGGAATAGTGGCACCCTGGCAGAATTGGTGGGATTCGGCAACAAGTGGTGCTATCACAGGACGGGTTGCGTCAATGGAAATTCCTGCAAAAAAGGACCTGTTTCAAGTGAACTTGATTTCGCTAGGAACGTATTGGATTAGCTGGTAGACTGTGCAGACGGTGTAGGTTAGAAACTTTTTTGTGGAGGAACGATATGTTGAAGCGATTTGTCCTGGGTACGTTGATTGCATTGGTTTCATCTAGCGTTTTGCTGGCAGGTGAAGAATGCAAAGAATGCAAGAAGGAGTGCGCTAAGTGTACTTCGGAATGCCAAGAGTGCCCCATTTCTAAGGCGATGGCCAAGCTGCCTCAGTTGACTTATTTGGTGGGTTCGGAAAAGACCTGCTGCCCCGACGCAGCTGCCGCGTTGGCAAAGAAAGATAGCCAAACGGTGAAGTATGTTGTGGTAGATAAGACATTCGACCAAGAATGTGACGCCATGTTGTCTTTGGCCGAACAGACGGAACAGTTTGTTGCCAAGTTTGCCGAACCGTGCAAATGCGAAGTGAGCGGCAACATCAGCGTCGCTGGCATCACCACTCAATGCGATGTTTCGGCGGGCAAGACCAGCGAATTGGTCAAGGCGGCTATGGAAACCGTGAAGGTTTCTTACTTGGTTGGTGACGAACCATGCTGCTGCGCGAATTCTGCCAAAGCATTGGCCGAAAAGAACAACGCCGATATCGTATACGTCGTTGGCGAAGAAAAGGCGTCGTGCGAAATCAAGCATCGCATCAATGTCGCTCGAGCCAAATACAAAGCCGCAGTAGAGGCTTCGATGAAAGCGCAAGCAGAAGTGGCTACCACTTCGACCGAAAAGACTTCTTCTTAATTTGCTTTCATTCCTAGAACACAAAAAGGGCTACCGGCTTCCGGTAGCCCTTTTTTATTGCATAAATGAGTTCTTGTTGCGCGTCGACTGCTTTGTGACGACCGAGGTTTAGGCTTCGTCCAACAAGTCAACTGCCTCAAAACGCTGGCCTTCCAGCATTGCCAAACTGGCTCCGCCACCAGTGCTGACGTGGCTGACCGAATCGGCAAAACCTAATTGTTGGATTGCCGCTGCACTATCTCCACCGCCAATGATGCTGGTGGAATCTCCATCGGCAATGGCCTTGGCAACCGCTTTGGTTCCTTCGTCAAACGGCGGCATTTCAAAGACGCCCATCGGTCCGTTCCAAACGATGGTCTTGGCGTTTAGGCACAAGTCTGCGTAGATTCTTGCGGTCTCCGGGCCGATGTCTAGTCCTTCGAAGCCATCGGGGATTTGCCCCGCTTTGACAACTTGTTTGTTACAGTCGGCTTTAAAGTCGTCGCCGCAATGCGTATCGACCGGCAGCACCAATTTATCTCCGCCGATGGCCAGTAGTTCCTTGGCAAGATCCACTTTGTCGGCTTCTACCAAGCTCTTGCCGACTTGTCCCCCTTGCGCCAGCGAAAATGTGTACGCCATGGCGCCGCCGATCAGCACTTTGTCACAGATCCC
>JAGQOZ010000858.1 GCA_020426955.1 Planctomycetales bacterium | reverse complement strand
TCGATGAAATGAGTGTCGTTTTGACTCCAGGTTGTAAGGCGGTTGCCAAGTTCACTCTGGGTCAATCCCGCATCGTATGCAGACGACGCTACATCGGCCTGAATATGAAGATCAATGTCGTCGCTGGCACCGCTAGAATCAGATTTTTGCAATAGCGGATCGCCCCATACCGTACTGTCAACGGTGACGTTGCTCATCGTCGTGGCATAGTTCGTGTCGTCGAAGTTCACGTTGTGCCATACGCAACAGTGATCCAAAGTCGCAAAAAACAGTGATGAGCTTTGACTCGCCGAATAGAAATCAAGGAAATTCGCGACAATACAGTTGGTGAACTTCGTCTGAATCCAGGAAGCGTCATTGACGTCGACAAAAACGCTTCGTCGACCTGATGTATACTGCAGGCCAGCCACTTCGCCATTCTGATTGTCATTGCCCGTCCACTGACCAACCAAAGTGCAATTCACGAATTTGGTGTCCTCGACGGTGTGCATATCATTGTCGCCTATTTGATAGATCAAGTGACTAAGGCAATGAATTTGGCAATTGCGAAAAACGTTTCCTTTGACTACATAGCTTCCATCGAGCTCTGAATTGATGCCGCTGGTTATGATCCCCGAAGTCACCCAGAACGATTTACAGCGATCAAACGTCGAGTAGTCTGCGCCATAGAGAACAGCGAATGCTCGGGTGCCGGTGTGAGCCGTACATCGCCTGAACGTATTCTTCTTTACTCCAGGCCCCTTCATTTCGAAGTTGATTCCCGAGTTCACGGACAGGCAGTCTTGGACAACATTGTACTCGCAACTGCCGCTGGACTTGTCAGTCGCGATGACAAAGCCATGACCTGAGTACGGTGCACCAGCACTATATCGCATGAAACAACAGCCGACGATGGAACTATATGTTGAGTTGCCGGATGAACCGCCGGTAATCTGGTAGGCGTAGTCCATGCCGCGTGCCGGATTGTTGGTCGACGTATCGGCGTCCCCGGCAGTGTATGGCAATCCAAAACCTTCGTAACTGAATCCATCGCAATCCGTAATGGACATTCCGGTGCCACGGATATTGTATCCTTCGGCTTCTGCATCCATCAGAAAACAATCGTGGATATTGCTATTCGTACAATCGATCATGCGACAACCAAACCCTGTCCAGCGTAACGGGCCCGTTATTATGTTGTCTTGTTCGTCAACATCGGCAACATAATCTCTGTTGGCATCGACACTGACGATTCTCGGTTCGCCGAACCGAGTGAGCACTAGATTTTCCACTTGGTGCGCCGAACCACCGAGTATTTCGACACCCTGATTGAAGTTGGTAATGTGCAGGTTCATCAAGGAAATGTTGTGTTTGTCTTCTCCATCCTGATCCAGGTAGATTCCCGTGCCGATAGCTTTATCTAAATTGATCGTTTTCACATTGTGGCCCGTTCCAAGGAAGCCCGCCGAATAGTTGTCATTGAGCATAATTTCGCCATCAATGAACGAGCGGCTGACGCCAACAATTGTTGGGAAACGCGATTCCCAGTATTGCGGACCGTTGCTTACATATTCTTCGGGCGTTAATGGCCGTTGCGGAATTTTCGCTACGCCATTGTCCCAGTAGTATCCAACGATTGTGACGTTGGAGGTTGGAATTCGAATTCCACACGAGTCGGCTTCTTGAAACGACGTCACACCCGCCGCCATGTCATTCAGCGAATCGTAGCGACCTGCTTCGACAAAAACGACATGAGATGTCGCCTGAGGATCCAAGTGATCCATCGCGTAGTTAATAGTCTTCCAAGAAGCATACGGGTGATGACCCCGTGCAGGATCGTTTACGCCAGAGGTGGCAGAAACAAAGTAATCACGATTACCATAACCAAAAGCGTTCGCAGAAAAACTGCACACAATCGTCAGCATAAACAGCGGCGACAACCAGCGGCAAATTCGACGCTGGGACGCTGGGACGCTGGGACGCGCCAAAATTTGGGAACATACGTTGTTCATCATGTCGTACCTCATTCAAGAGACAAAAGAAAGTAACTCATCTGTTGGTGCTCAAGGTGGACATCTATCCTTGTCTCTCGTCCTGTGCGACATGCCCCCAGGGCCGCAGTCAATTTAGGGCATATATATAAGATGTCAATCACTAAAATCCATGCTTTCAGAAAAGTCCTGCGCCTCCACTTGAATGATATTTCTACTGCTTTTTAGTTGAACGTCCGTTTTTGAAACCCGCATCCAGTGTATTGCATCGCCAACCAAACGGACCTTCCCAAGTTTGGTTAAAAGCCGC
>JAGQOZ010000857.1 GCA_020426955.1 Planctomycetales bacterium | reverse complement strand
CGACTTCGATATCGCTGGGTCGAAAATTCGGGTCGGACGACACCAGAATCGGTTCGATTTCTTCGGCATAGATATCGGCGCCGTTGTATTTCACTTCGTGCTGCAGAACACCCAGAAAACCAATCGTATTGCACACCAAGAAATTGCCTTGGTTCGCATCGGGAAAATGACTACTGGACAAACAACCCGTGGCCGCCACCGGACGCACTCGCTTCTGAAACCACTGCTTATTCCCAATTCCTTTACCAATATTCACGTACGAACCAGTACCGCTGGTTCCGTCGTTGGCAAACTGGTAGCCCCATTGATCGAAGAAGTCGCCATGAGGATTCGGGCCGATGGGAAAATGGAAACTGATTTCATACGTACGAGGATCAAAGCGGTAAACGCCCGAAGCTGTCGATCGGAACGTCTTGGTAGGCGTTTCCATATTGGTGACGTGAAAGACACCTCGAGACCAATACAGTCCGCCATCGGGACCGATGACCATGGCGTTGGCCGTGTGATGCGTGTCGGCACTGGAAACGCCTTGCAGCATGCGAAGTTTGAAGTCCGCTTTGTCGTCTCCGTCCGTATCCTTGAGGAACCAAATTTCAGGTGGCGAACAGACCAAGACACCACCGCCCCAAAACTCAAAGCCGGTAATACTATTCAGTTCGTCTGCAAAAACCACACAGCGATCGGCCACTCCATCTGCGTTATCATCCGGCAGGCAAATAATACGGTCTCGTCGTTCTTCCGTCGGATTCCAATGCGGATACGAAGGCCAGACAGACACAAACAAGCGTCCGTCGGTATCGACCGCCATTTGCACAGGGTTGACCAATTCGGGAAACATTTCTTCGGACGCAAACAAGTTGACCTTCATGTTTTGGGCCACTTGCATCTTTTCGATCGCTTCTTCGCCACTTAAATAAGAATACGAACCGTCGTCCTTGTTACCCGGCTTGTTAGTTTTCACTTCCAACTGCGGCGGCAAGTTATTGTCGACCACTTGGTAGTCTGTGTTACCCTGAGCCACCGCCCAAATTCGTTTATCTCGATTGGCCGTCATGATGTCAAAGATTTCCATTTCGCGCATCATCACGTCCTGATTTGACTGACCGAACCATTCCAATTTGGATCGGCCACCAAACACATTGTAGCCGTCTACCACTCGGTACCGGCTAAACCAGTAGTAACTCTTTTCCAGCACGGCACTTCGCAGATCGGCAATCTTGTCGTCAGACGGTAGGGAAACATCCTTTCCGAATAAGGATCGCACTATTTCTTGCGCCAACAATCGATTCCCGTGATCCAACAAATGGATGCCGTTCATGGTTAAAGGCGAATCGGCTTGTTGATAAAGCCGAGCGGTTGGTTCCAGAAGATTCACGAACGGAACTTGCTGAGCATCACAGACGGCTTTCATTTTGGCTGTGTACAGCGCCAGCTTGGCGTTGTTTTCTGAACCGTCCGGCAAGTTGGGACTTTGTAGGTTCTCGTGAGCAATGGGCGAAAAGACGATAATTTTGGGCGGCTTCGCGCCATACTTTTGCGACTGCATCCCAACTAGCATGTCGCCGAGTTCTTGTTCGAACTGAGCAATCCCCGCTTCGCCTCGAAGAGCTTCGTTATACCCAAAGAAGCAGAAGATGACGTCCGCTTGCACTTTCATCAGCCATTGATCGGGCGAACCAAAGTTGTCTGATCTTGGCCGAGTTTTCACTTCGTCACCGGCGAAGCCCAAGTTACGAATCGTCAATTCATGCTGCGGATGGAGTGCTTGCAGGTACGTTTCGAACCAACCGTGATGCTGCATGCGGTCGGCCAACGTATTGCCGATGATGGCAATGTGGTCCCCTTTTTCCAACTCCAAGATCTGCGACAACCCAACGGGGCTGTTCGACAGCAAAATCAGCGCAGAAACAAACAAACACGGCAATCGTAAACGGTTCAACATACTTCAATCTTTGTGCGGGTGGGAACACAGGTAGGAAAACGCCCAGCGGCATCAGACGCCAACATTCTAACTCAGTTTCTTCGCTGAATCAGCCACCGAAAACGGATTTTTTGGAGTTCGCTGCGCGGCTAGAGCGCTACGCTGTGAGTTACGAGAGCGCTTCGCTGCTAGACCGCTGCGCTGCGAGACCGCTGCGCTGCTAGTTGCTAGATGCGAGCCTACAGGCTGTACGCGAAAAATGAATCGACCGTCTGCCGGCCCACGTCGAATCAGCCAAATCTAGCAGCGCAGCGATCTAGCAGCGCAGCGATCTAGCAGCGCAGCGATCTAGCAGCGCA
>JAGQOZ010000856.1 GCA_020426955.1 Planctomycetales bacterium | reverse complement strand
GTCCGCCCTCGCGAGCGGACGATGTACCGGAAAGCGTTGGCCGCACTACTATATAAGTTTCAATCCGCGTCCGCCCTCGCGAGCGGACGATGGCGTTGGCCCTCATTCCGGAATTCGACGATATTGTTTCAATCCGCGTCCGCCCTCGCGAGCGGACGATGTCAACGCCCAAGGTGGTAAGCAGTCGCACATGTTTCAATCCGCGTCCGCCCTCGCGAGCGGACGATCCCGTTATCATAAGTCGTTGTCGTGCAGGATGTAAGATCGCATGATCCGCGAACCTCGCGCGTAGGGCACGCCATTGATGTCGTTCGCGTGGGAGAGTCATCGTAACCAAACAATATCAAAGGGTTTAGGCGGTTCGCGATCCTACTTGGTTAGGTGTGATTGATTTAGGTTCGCGACACGCTGAACTACAGAATCAATGGGTCGTCTATTGGCGTCACTGGCTTGGCGCCGTAATGTTCCACTCGATGTCGCCAATTATTGCCCAAGAAATAGAAGCGAAGGCTATCTTCTTTCGGATCCATTAATTCCAATAGAGTTGCCTTGAGGCGAACGAACTGTTCCATGCTGATCGAACATTCAAACACCGAATTCTGGACTCGCTGACCAAAATCTTGGCATGTTTTGGCTACCTTCTGCAGTCGGCGTTGGCCAGCTTTTTCTGCGGTTGCCACGTCATAGGTTACCAGTACCATCATGTTTTTGCACCTTGTTTACTTACACTCCGCTGTCGTAGACCAATCAAGACTTGCACGTCCATCCGTTCAATTCGATTCTACTTCCAAGCGAACGGCGGGTACGCGTCCGAATCTCCTCGGAGATGACGCGCTAATAAGCGAGCTTGAATGTGGGGCACCAGACCCAAGGTCATCTTTTCGTTCAAAAACGGATGCGTAACAGTTTCCTGCTTTCGTTTTTGAAACGTCGACACCAGCAGTTTCCGAGTTGGTTCGTCCATCCGAACACCCTTACCGGGATCTGTTTGAAATCCAGTCGGTTTGACTTGGCCTCGATTGATCAGCGACAAAACCAACCGATCCACCAATACCGCGCGGAATTCTTCCATCAGGTCCAGCGCCAATCCTGGACGTCCGGGTCGGTCGCGATGCAAGAAGCCAACGGCGGCGTCCAGCCCGGCCGCTTCGCACGCACTGCGTAAATCATTGGCCAACATGCTATACAAGAACGAAAGCATTGCGTTAACGGCATCTTGCGGTGGTCGTCTGGTTCGCCCAGAAAAAACGAAAACCTCGTTGCTAGACGTAATCAGATCGTTGAAGACACCAAAATATTCAGCCGAATACTCACCTTCGACGCCTCGCAACTGGTCTAACGTCAGCGTTGGATCTAGAGTTCGCAGAGCCATATCGATCCGATTGGCAACTTTGGTCAACCGATCCTGTTTTTCCGGATTCGAATGTTCACGAGCTGCGCGTCGCAAGACCGTTCGATAGTTCGCCAGTTTGCCGATCACACAAGACTTGGCAATCTCCTTGGACGAATCCACGTCATCCGCTCGACGATATTGTTCGCGCCGCAGCAGCACGTTGCCCGGAGTAAACCCGTTCACCGCTGCCAGGAACCGACCATGTTCTGTCAGATACGAGATAGCAATCCCCTTTTGCCCGCAATGGCCCATCAAGTACGGGCTCATGCCGACTCGTCCAAAACAGACAATTGCGCCAATATTCAGCAGCGGCAATCGAAGTTTGGGCTGCTTCTGGATGCGGACCACAACCGTTTCTGATTCCTTACGCAGATAGGCGCCCTGCGTGAAGACATACAACGTATTCAGGTGGTGCTTCATAGCTGGTCACTTTCGTTCGATTCAGGCAACGAGTTTTGCAACAAACGGTTCAAATAGTTGGCCGCGGTAGCTCGCAGACGGAGCGATTTTGGCATGCACCACTGTAGCAGCGAACACCCTTCGCATTTGCGATGATATTTGGCCCAGGGAGTTTCGCGGTTGCGAACTAGTTCATGCAGTCGAGCTGCTGCGTTGGTGGTTTTTGTTCGCAAACCTTCGTCGAACACGACTTCCTCGCGCCGCTGGCTCTTGATGTGAAAGATGGCTCCGCGCGGGACGGTCACGTCGAGCATCTCCTCCAGGCACATGGCTTGCGCACACAACTGTGCCTCGTTGTTGTCCCAGCGACGACGCTTGCCACGTTTGAAATCGACGGGATACGGAACTTGGTTTCCAGAATCGTCTCGAACGAATTCGATCAAATCGCCCTTGCCGATCAGCCCCAACCGCTGCGACACCAGCCACATGC
>JAGQOZ010000855.1 GCA_020426955.1 Planctomycetales bacterium | reverse complement strand
AAACCACGTTGAACATGACTTCATCGTTCAGCTTGAACTGCCCCGCACTGGTCGTCAAGTAACCCGGGCTGGTGCCATGCCAGACGGTGCCGTCGCCAAGGACGTCGAAGTTTCGAACCGAATCCGAATAGAACGAATCTTGGACCACAATCTGCGTGCCATCCACCGATATCAGCACATCCGCATGCTGGGCAAGCGAATGTTGCACATTGGCGAGTGCCAACAGCACGCTAACAACGAATTCACATAGCAGTCTTGTCCGCATTTTGCTTTCCATTTTCTATCGCCACAATTCTGATTGTTTATTTGGAAGCGAACGACTCCGCGACACAGAATGCAACTGTGTCGCGGACATCGTCAACAAGAACACTAACGGCGCCGACGCAGCGCCAGTCCAACGACTGCCGTGCCGATCAACAGGGCGCTACTGCTTGCCGGTTCCGGAACCACAGCAAAATCAAAATGCATGGTTCCAGAATCAGCGTACGTGCCAGACAGATCGATCAGTTTGAATTCGGCGGAATAGGTTCCGGGAGCCGCCGAATCACTGGTCCAGAAAATAGGTTCGAACGGTAGACTGGTTTCTCCGCCGACGATCAATCGATCGCCAGGATTGGACAGTTGTTCGGTTCCCAAGTACAAGCCCGGCGTCATCGACACCAATTCAATCGCCAGATTCATGCCATCCATACTGGTGCTGGCGTAACCTCCGCCACTGCTGCGATACATGATCTGCTCCGGCGTGCCTTCGGCCGCCGCACCGAGATCGTGAATGGAATACAGAGTCACGTCGCTGTAGTGTTCATCCGTTTGCGTGCTGATCAGCCTTCCAGCCAAGGCACCCGTGCCCGGTTGCAGCGTCAACGGTGCTTGACCAGTGTAAGTTTCCGGAATCCGGTTGTTGGTGTTGGTCGTGGTTACCGTGGGACTTTCAACCGGGCCTTCATATCCATACGAACCGATGCTGTGAAAATGATTGTTGGCCGGAGTTTCTTGATTCCAATGCGCGTACAGCATGGTCAGACGGCCCAGATTTGGATTTTCCAGGCCGGTATACGTGCCAAACGTTAACGGGTTTTGACCGTCAACCGTAATGTAAAAGCTCTGTTGCTGCTGAGCGTTCACGGACAAATGGCTCGACAAGCAAGCTGCTAACGCAACTAGGATCCATAGATTCTTCTTCATAGTAAAGATTTCTCGCTTCTTTGAAATTCAGTTTCATGTTTCAATAAAAAGTGTGTGTTTGTTCGGGGCCTCGGTTGTTCGCCTAGCGAACTTCCGAGGTCTCGGCGTTTCCGCCCTACAACATCGATTCTTCGAATTCATCCTCCTTTCCAATGGCTCTGTGCGGCAAACGAACTGCGTTCGCGACAAGCCTTCTTCCGCGCATACCGATCGGTCGATTTATCCCATGGCCAAAATTTTGAAGTTGCGCTTTTTCCTAGCCCGACGCGTCAGCAAGGGAAAACGAAGTGTTTCTCTGGTCCTCTCGCTAACGCGTCGGGCTAGGAAATCCCGCCGGACAGCGCAAATGCGCAACTTCAAAACCGACTCTTCGGACTAGGAAATTCCGCCGAAGAAACGCAAAAACGCAATTTCAAACGACCGAAGTAGACGCTGGTCGCGAACGACTAGCGCATTCAACAACGGAAGTGACCTGCGTAAACAGATCTGCTAACCAGAACCTGCGTGTCAAGTTCCGGCGAACAGAGTGTTCCGGCTAGGTGGATTCGCGGTTAGTGCGAATCCGTTACGACAAAAATGTCGGTGGGCCGCGAGGAAGAAATGGGCCGAATACCGGAGAGACGCGGTGCGTTGAATGCCGAAGCGGACGCAAATATTGAACGTCGACCAGTGCCACGCGGCCTGGAGAGACGACAAACCACTGAGATTGATGAAACCAGTGGCAAATCGGACATTGCTGGGACGAACGAATGCCCGAGGCATCTGTGTGCGTCCCTGATTGGGAACGTTCCGTGATGTCGCCAGGAAACGAATTCAGTTGTTCGTTCCCCAATTCATCACTGGAATGATTCACTAACAGCAGCGGCGAATTGCAGGAACAATAGCTATCCGTCAACACATGCAACGTCTGCCCTACGACGACTAACGTCGCGTAGACCCACAAACACGCCAGCGCGGTGGCCTGCAAGTGTTGACGTCGCATGTTCTTGTACCAACTCATTTGACTCAATCGTTCATTCACAACAAATCGCTACGTAACCAAGTATCACTTCGTTCGACGGCGTATGGCCAGAAATCCCAAAATGCTAAGCCAACCGTA
>JAGQOZ010000854.1 GCA_020426955.1 Planctomycetales bacterium | reverse complement strand
GAAGCCGAACTTCCGGGTTTCAACCTAGATGATTTGGAAATCTACGTCACTGGAAATCAGCTGACGATCAAGGGAGAACGCCGTCCGCCGGAACATAAAGACGGAACCTGGCATCGTCAAGAACGAGAGTACGGAAAGTTTAGTCGCATGATCGAAATCCCAGGTGACGTGGATGGCGAGGATGTGTTGGCCGAATTTAAGAATGGTGTGCTGCACATTACGTTGCCAAAGAGCGAAGCCGTCAAGCCACGTCGCATTCAAGTCAATGCGAATTGAAGTATTTCAAACGCTCGCGGTACGAGCGCGCAAATCGCCGCAAGCGCCGCAAACGGATTCAGAACACTGAACAATTACGGAGGTGAATCATGAGCACCACCATGACAACCACTAATCACAATCAACAGTATCGAAACGGCAAGGGAGAATCGTCGAGTGGCAATGGGAACGGCGAGCAAACCTACCAAGCAACGTTCACGCCTCGATTTGATATCTGGGAAGGTGATGACGAATTGATCCTGTATGGCGATCTGCCGGGTGTCGACCCTGAAAGCCTAGACATCGGATTCGAAAACCGGCAATTGACAATTCATGGACGGGTCTACCGATGTCATGACGACACTCGGATGTTGTACAGCGAGTACGGCGTTGGTGACTTTCATCGGACGTTCACCATTGGCGAAGCGGTCGACAGCGAGCGAATCAATGCGGAATTGCACGATGGCGTGTTGACGCTTCACCTGCCAAAATCCGAGGAAGCGAAGCCGCGTCGGATTAAAGTGAACGCCAACTGAGATCATTGGCGACCCACTGCCGGTGTCTTGCTCTAGTCCCTTGACACCGGCGTATTTTTCAACTGATGGCCCACACCTCTGCTCGTCCGTCGTGCGGCGGCGTGGGCCTTTTTACCAAGTAACTTGCAATGGATAAGAAATAAAAGGAGGTGCAACCATGCTTGACAAATTGATTCCCTGGAAAAAGCGCAACACGGATTCTAGCAGCAACTTGGCCGCTCGACACGGCGACGAATTGTTCGCCTCGCTTAGACGCGACTTTGACAACTTGCTGACTCGCTTTTTCGACGAAGGCTGGCCCAGTCGATTAGACAACGGAATGTTTCGATCAAACGTCGAATTCGACGAAGACGAAACTGGCTATACGATGACCGTCGAACTTCCGGGATTCGAGCCCAATGACATCGATGTCAAGGTCAGCAGCCGTGTTTTAACGATTCGTGCCGAACGCCGTGACGAATCAAAAATAAAGAACGGTAGATCGTATCGCTATGGCAGCTTTTACGAAACCTTTCAACTGCCGCCGAACGCGAAAGCGGACGTCATCGACGCGAATTACCACAGCGGCGTTTTAGAGGTTCGTGTCCCCAAGGACGAACGAATGCCCTCAAAGCGAATCGAGGTGAAAGCCGCTTGATGCAATCGTCGCACACTCCGCGAATGTGGAAATGCTTTCCGGGGTGTGCGACATGTCTTTTGGGGAGTGTGAGGACTCATACTCTATGATGCAACCTTCAGCCAATTCAAAGGTCGAGCATAAATGCATCTTAGACATGGATAGAGTCTTGCGTCCAGAATTTCGCAAGAGTCGAAGACCGCAGCGCATCAAAATCAGCAAACGGTTCAATCATCATGAATCTGCAACAAGTTAGACGCGTCCTTTCGCCAGCCATTGTCAGTCAACCCAGAGGAGAACTCAAATGAAAATTCAGCCGCTTGCGTTTTCCACTATTTCCCTACTCGCCTTCGTCCTTGCCGGTGGTCCACTGCACGCCAACAACAAACAGGCGACCGAGCAACCGTCCGAAGCCACACAGGAAGCTCGGCTTGGTATTGGTGTTTCCCCACTGCCAGAGGTACTCAAGAAACATCTTCCCGAGGTGATCGCCGATGGTCGTGGCATTCTCGTTTCGGAGGTCGTTGACGGATCTCCGGCGGAGAAGGCAGGTATCCAGAAATACGACGTTCTGGTTCGCTACGACGACCAAGATCTATACTCGCCCGAACAACTGGTCAAGCGAGTCCGTAACGATGATCCCGGTAAGACCGTCGAGTTGCAGTTTGTCCACGCGGGCAAGCTGCAGACTGTGAAGGTGCAACTAGGTCGACAGGCAAAGAAGGAGTCCGTGTTTTCGCAATGGGATTGGCCTGGATTTGTCGGTCGCTTTGATGTCCCTTGGTCGCCACTGCGCCCCGAGTATTGGACCGAGGCTCAGGACATTCAAGGCGATGGAACGGAATGGACGTCTTTCGAATCGTTAACGGTGAAGAAGGA
>JAGQOZ010000853.1 GCA_020426955.1 Planctomycetales bacterium | reverse complement strand
CATTCGACAACGTGTTTTGGTGTCTCGAGTTCGACAAGTTTCCGCCGGATCGCCTGATCCATCCACTAGAATGGCCCGCCAAAAATTCTCGGCCCACCACCAGTTCCTTTCGAATGGGCGCCAACCAGAGCATCTCGATAAATACCGCCGCCGCCGACGCCACGTTATGGCTATCGCCCGAATGGATCGACTTCAATGAACGAATCGCCCTGTCCGTTGGCTCACGGCCCCGAGAAACCGTGACGCTGGCCGGTTCGCTGGATGACATGCTAGAAGACGTTCGGACTCGAGTTGATCGGCAGCATGTGTTTTGGCTGAAGGTACCGCTCAATACCGGACGACGCAAATAAAGAAGGCGGTCGACAAACTGCCGACCGCCGTATGTTTCATTCGCTCCAGAAATGTTTTAGCGAAGTATGCGTAACGAACTGCTAGAACGACTGGCGGACGGAGCGGCCTGGGCGGACCATTTCTTGACCAGATCGGCCAAGTCGGCCGTCATCTTTCGATCGTAGTTCAGAAAACTTTCCAAACCGACAATCATCTGACCGGCACCATCAAAGTCTCCATTCGACAACACAAACAAAAGTGTATTTGTTGAATCACTTGACATGGGAACGCCCTCCTCTGTGAAAGCTTGGCCTTCGTGACCACACGCCGACGATTCCCTCGTTGGACGACAAAATGCCTCTACCAATTCTTGAACGCGTCATTCGCACATTCGGACTCAGGGTAGTCATTCGAATAAAATGTCAAAATCTTGCGTTCATTCTAAATACGAAGAGCAAGCCAATTCGTTCTAGGTTCGCACAGATTTGTTGCCAAAACACCTCGTTCGCCCAGCAATAATGCTAGCTGTCGATTTGCCAAACTAGCATTGCTCTCGCGTTCCGGTCTGGCTATAGTCCGCGTGTTTTGAATTACCAAACCCGATTTTCCAATATTTTCACTTGACCTGCGAACTACTGACGCTGCGTGACGTATTGAGTGAAGATGTTACGAAAGTTCAACCTTTCGGGACTTTATGAAGCGTTCCGGAATGTAGAACGTTGAATAGACGCAACATATTGATTCGTTTCGAGGTGATTTGTCGACGCCACGTTGCTGCGGCGAATCGTTTTTTTGAACGGTGTATTTTTCCTAGAACCGGCGTTTTTCGCATTCGTTAAACATGGCATAGACGCCCAGATAGAATGGACTGTCACAAGGAGGTATTGCCCAAGATTGCTTTAACGTTGGGCGGTCATTTGTCGATGAGTAAAGTGCTTTCAGTCTGAATGCCCAGAGTCAGAAAAAACGCACGGAACGCTCTTGTACGACACGGATCGCGGCATCTGCAAAGCAATTTTCGAACCGGCAACTTTTCGTTCCGTTTTCGAAAGGAATTTCACAGCGATCCACGAGCAATCAAAGATTGCTCATTATCTTTACCCTGTGAATTCCTTTAGACACTGGGAACACTGAAAGAAGGATGACTCATGAAGATTAACGGACCTGGACATATTGACGGCGCTCAACCCATTCGTGCTCCACATCGAACTCAGGCTGCGGACAAGACCGCTTCCCTGGATTCGTTTTACGGAGCGGATCAAGTTGACATTTCGCCGGAAGCTCAGTTCGTCAGCCAAGTCCACGATATGCCTGAGATACGTTCGGAGCGAGTGGCGGATATTCGTGCTCAAATCGAAGCAGGCATTTACGAAACGGACGAAAAGTTGGACGTAGCCGTAGGACGCCTGTTGGACGAAATCGGCTAATTCGCAAATCAGACCATTCGATACGAACTATTGGCATAGCGGCTGAATTCAAATGATTTCAGCCGCTTTTGTTTTGATCGTATCATTGAACATTGTGGCCAATTCCTTCAAAATGGCCATCGCACGCTTGTCGCGATAAATGATTCCGCAAATTGACATAGCGGCAGGACGCAAGCTCTCCGGTATCGCAGCACCGGACGACTTGCGCCGTTTCGCTCTCACAGGAATCCGATTCGCGAAGAGCAGCGCAAAGGTCGACCACAAACTCGCGTCATTGGGTACGGAATGTCAGATTATTCGCTGGGGCATGTTGAAGTTTCGCTCAGTCCGCTGGAACGGTTTGAAGAGTTCCTGCAGAGCCGCGGGAAACGTGTGACGCAACAGCGCAAAATCATTGTCGAACATGTCTTTCGCAAGCACGAACACTTTGATGCGGAAGCGCTGATTGACGAAGTCGCGCGGTTAGAATCATCGCCAAAGGTGAGTCGACCCACTGTTTATCGAACTTTGCGCGAACTGGTCGACGCCGG
>JAGQOZ010000852.1 GCA_020426955.1 Planctomycetales bacterium | reverse complement strand
AGGGCCTGGCGCCGGAGTAGCGGCGGTTGCCGATCGGTCCGAATCAACCGTCAATCCAGACTTGGCACAGCAACGAGATTTACGAGCGGTGCAGCTGGACCAAATCTTTGCGGACGAAGTGGAACAACGCCGTTCGGTTCGCAACAACAAGATTTCCGGCTTGTTCGGTGACGACCAATTCGGCCTGTTCCTGCCGTAAGCGTCGCCTTAGCGGCCACAAACTAATGGATGAATCAAGCCAAACGGCGTAGCGATAATCCTCGCGACGCCGTTTTTTTTACGCCTAAGCCAACGGCGTAGTGGATGAGGCCACGAATCCCAGAATTAACGTAGTGGATGAGGCCACGAATCCCGCGTTATTGAATTCCAGGACTCGTTGCCTCGTCCACTACAGACCCAGGACTCGTTGTTCTGCCCAAATACGTCGGCGCTATCGATGGAGCGGTTTGCTTGGTCCGAGCGAAACGTTCTTGCGGTTCGATGCGTCAAGCCAGGCAGCGACTTCGTTCGTTCGAATGGCAGATTGCTCATAACCACCTCGCTTAAAGACAAACGTCAAATCTGCTGATGAAAATTCTCCATCGCCGTTCCAATCGCCTTCGTCCCACGTTGAATTTGCGTCGACGGCGTCTTCGTATTCGTTCGATTGAAAGACTTGAACCAGATCCGTTGAATTGAATATGCCGTCCAAATTGGCGTCGCCATAAACAGAATCGAGTCTTTCCAGGATAAAGTAATCCAAGTCCTGTTGATCCAATTCGCGATCGGAATTCAAGTCAAAGTCGTCCCAGTATTCTTCTTCACGAATCAGCCTCTGATACAACCCAATCTGGGAAACGGCGTCGCTGGGATCATAGTAGTGAATCTTGCCCGTGGCTTCGTTCGACCAATACTCCAGATAAGCTACGTCACGAACACCGTCCGAATTGATATCCAACAGCGCTTGGGGAACGTCTTCGGCTCGACGGAATTGTGAAAATCGGTTGCCCGCATTTACTTGATACCACTGGCCTTCCCAGGAGCCGCCAAAACCTTGGTAAGACTCATGAATGATCGCGTCCAAGTCGCCATCGCCATCCAGGTCGGCAAAGGTCTCGCTCGTGCTAGTCTTGAATGTGTACATTTCGTAAATCTCTTGCGCCTCACTGAAGCGGCCGATGCCATCATTGGCATGCCATACGACTCTGGTAGTCTCCATAAGATCAACAGTCCAACCGACTACAAGGTCATCTATGCCATCCCCATCAATGTCTGCCAATGCGGCTCGTTCCGGAAAGTCCGGAAGAATTCCATGTATTGGCCTGGGAATCGTGTACGATAACAGGGTTCGGACCTCCGGTGCCCGCTCGGAAGCTGCAACAATGTTATATGTCGCTTCATACAATTCACTCGCTGGA
Organism: Planctomycetales bacterium; assembly: GCA_020426955.1. Classification (GTDB taxonomy): domain Bacteria; phylum Planctomycetota; class Planctomycetia; order Pirellulales; family Pirellulaceae; genus JAGQOZ01. Next base: position 892 of record JAGQOZ010000852.1, on the reverse strand, counting down.
TCTTCACCATTGTCTCCTCTTAGCATGTAAACGCGGTCTAGTCTCCCGTCGCCATTCGTATCTCCGATTGTACTGAGATCCGGCGGTGCGTTCTTGAATACCTCTCTAACCTGGAATCGGTTTGGCGAAACCTGTTCAAAAAAGAACAGATCTCGAATTGGCCATTTCGTAACCCCCACAAAGTCCAGATCACCATCGTTTCCAGCGTCAATGGGTTTCAGTTCAGCGATGTTGCTGACAGGACCAAATTCGTGCGAAGCGATAAATTCGCCTTGCCCGTTATTTTCGTACCAGAACCCATCGTCACGAATCGCGTCCATGTCTCCGTCTTGATCGATGTCCAACATGAAACGGTTGTCAAATTCATGCTGCTGCAGGTTGCGTCCACTGCCGTCAACGTTCTCGTACCAGTAGCCGCTGTAACTGGTCACGAAATCAAAATCGCCATCGTTGTCGAGATCGGTAACGGTGACCGTTAGCAGTTTTCTGGACTCCAGCGATTCTATGCTTGGTCGAAGTTCACGAAATAGCCGGTGTTTGTTTGACATGAGAGTACCTTTCGCAGTTGGCTGGGCAACAAAACCTACTTTGCGTAGTGTACATGCCAAAACTGCGATAGTTCCCTTCAAAAAACTTGAGCGGACTAATCTCGGATAAATCTGTAGTGGATGAGGCCACGAATCCCAAAATTAACGTAGTGGATGAGGCCACGAATCCCAGCCTTTCGCCAATCTCAAAAACACAAAACGCATTCGCGTCAGTTCAGGACTCGTGGCCTCGTCCACTACAAAACCTACAAAGCCTCAGGACTCGTTGCCTCGTCCACTACAAAACCTACAAAGCCTCAGGACTCGTGGCCTCGTCAACTACAAAACCTACAAAGTCTCAGGAC
>JAGQOZ010000851.1 GCA_020426955.1 Planctomycetales bacterium | reverse complement strand
CGTCCGGTGGAGATCTTTTTGACGCTTGAGCGTGTCGAAGACAATGACACCGATACGCCTGATCCTCGGGATTCGCCAACATCCTCCAATGGCGATGCGAATCATTCGCCGCAAATCGCCGTTCCAGCTGGGTAGCCCCGGTTGCTCGCAACCGTTGGGTATCCCGGACGCATTTAGTTGATATACCGCGGTCAATCGTCAGACCACGGTGAACCGTCGGCGGTATCTAATACGGCCCCGAAGCCGGAAAGGTAACGCACACTTCGTCAAGGCTACCGAGAAAACCAGCTACCCGCTATAATTAACGAGAAGTTGTTCCCACATTCGGACGCCGTTGTACGAAAGTGCATTTATGAAAAGCCCATTTCCCGGAATGGATCCCTATTTAGAACAATTCTGGGGCGATATTCACGCACGGTTAATGGTGTACATGGCCGACGCAATCATGGAGCAATTGCCAGGAGATTTGCAGGCGCGAGTTGAATCAAGGTTACTGGTCGATGCCGACGAATACCGTCGGCATGTCTATCCGGACGTTTTGGTTTCGGAACCAGTGGACAAAGTCCCGGTTCCGACAACGTCGTCCAGTGACATTGCATTGGCCGAAACCCACGTAGTGGCTTTGTCTGATGAACCACCCGTTCATCGACACATCGAAATCATCGATTCGAATAGCGGAAACCGAGTTGTCACGGTGATTGAAGTCTTGAGTCCCACCAACAAACGACCTGGGCCTGCTCGTGAATCGTATCAACGGAAACAACACGAATACCTACGTGCCGGCGTGAACTTGGTGGAAATTGACCTGATTCGCGAAGGAAAGTTTATCGTCGCGGTGCCACGTGAAATGATCCCTCTTCGACTCCGTTCGCCCTACATCATTTGCATTCGGCGATCCAATCGGCCTCTGCAAGCCGAATACATTCCGGTTCGTTTGCAAGAACCACTGCCCAACATCGCTATTCCGTTGCGTCCTACCGACACTGATGTCCCGCTCCTACTGCAACCCCTTTTGGACCAGTGCTACAAGCAAGGTCGTTATGGGACGATTGATTACCAATCCAAGTTGGAAGCCTATTTCAGTGATGATGATCGCCAGTGGATAAACGAATTGCTCGGGCGTCAATAGCTGTCGTCCTCTTGTTACTATAGCTGGGTAGCCCCGGTTGCTCGCAACCGTTGGGTATCCCGGACGCATTCAGTTGATGTACCGCGGTCAATCGTCAGACCACGGTGAACCGTCGGCGGTATCTAATACGGCCCCGAAGCCGGAATGGCTACGCACACTCCGTCAAGGCTTCCGAGAAACCCAGCGGTTGCGAGCAACCGGGGCTACCCGCTAGGTGTCACGCAACGTCGAGGTGGCAATTGCGACAGGTTTGAATGGAACACTATCGACCACCAAACAGGTCATCCAAATCATTCGAGACGTCGTCCGCCGTTTGCGTTTTGCCATCGTCATCGCGTTGGCGAAGTTTGTCTTGTTGCTTTTGAAGCTCCCGACGTTGGATCCGCAGGTCGTCAATCAATAGCAGAAGTTCATCCAGTCTGGACCGCGACGAGTGCTGCCGTATCAGGTACGAACGAACGAGCCGATCTGGAATATGCTGATCCGATTCTTCATGTTTCATTTCGGCTGCAAGCTTTTTCAGGGTGGCTTCATTTAGCTTGACTTCTGCCGTCGCTTTGGCGATTTGCGATTCGACTTCCGCCAGTTGTTGATTGATCTTCTGTAAGGTTTCCGGATGGCGGTCGGCTGGTGGATTTTCTAGCTTGTCCCGACTCGCGCGAAGCTGACTTGTTAGCTCATCGCTAATGGCACGTGTCGTTTCTTGCAGAGCAGATTGGCGTTGTCGCTGGAGTTCCAAGTTAGCTCGGAGTAGCTCTTTGTCTCGCCTATTCGCAGTCTGTTCCATCATTTGCCTGAGCTCGTCGATCTCGGCCTTCTGCCTTTCATACTGCGCCCAAAGTGATGCGTACTGATTTCGCAGCATCTCACTTCGAGCCTGCTCGTATTCATTTTTCCGGCCACGAACGCGATCAGCTTCACCTTCAAAATGTCCAAAATCGTCGCCCGGTTCGTCCAATTCTGCCAATCCGCCCGCCGAAAGAATGCGATCCAATGCCGCTTCGGTTTGCAGCTGGATCAGTTCTTGACTGCGTTCCATTTGTTGACGAATCTGCCCTTCCAACCGACGTAGTCTTTGTCGTTCTCGCTGAATCATCTCCATTTGCCGTTGGTGGCGACGCTGCAGCTGCTGAGTCAACTTCTGTTCGATTCGTTGCCGCA
>JAGQOZ010000850.1 GCA_020426955.1 Planctomycetales bacterium | reverse complement strand
GGGGACGCACCCAACTCCAGAGTGCGTCACCGTTTTTCTGGAGAAGAGCGATTGAATCAAGGGTGAGAACATAAAGCCTATAGGACGAAAAGACCGATCGTGGCACTGATGCAAACCCTGCATTGCAAAATGCACCAACGTTTCCTCGTTCATCAACAGCGAACCATTCAAGATCAGGGCCTGGACAAATCCCGTTCGCGGCGGTTTGAAAATCAGCTTCAGAAAGCATATTTATCGCAACTACGATTTTGAGCGACAGAACGGCGGCGTTGACCGGGCCGCCGCCAATCAACATTGACTTCAAGAACGACTCGATCGGCGGCTCCGCGTCCAACGCTTTGTTCGTCGCTTCTGTGAACTCAACCAGACCGATTTTATCGCAACATCGCCAGAGCTCATCGTTGTCATTGATCGTTAACTGCGCCGATCACAAACAAAGCACCGAAGATGATCAATGGCACCAGTGCAGTAAATCTACACACTTTTAGAATCTTGTCATTAGTGCCGAAGACCGAGCATAAAGTCAGATTCAAAAAAGCAACAGCAGATCCAATTCCACTCCCCAACGCTAATGACTGCCCGAGGCCCACAGGTAGAGAATTGCTCATGATAGAGTGAAGTAGAATGATAAATACTAGAGACTGAATCCCAGAACAGGCGGCAACCAAGCCCCTGTCAAACGACGATTCTTTCATATGCTTCTTTTCCAGTTGCAAATAAGCTTCTTTTGACAAAACGGGATTGTTCAGCCGGTCGATGCGACGTGTGTAATCGAACAATACCTTGAGTCGACGAACGACCGCGATCAGCCGGTTCGAGGAGTAAAGTCTTTAGTAAGCGCGACGTTATCGAGAACTCGGTTGCATCGCTTTGTTCGCCATTATTCGGTCGCAGTTTTGGTTTTCAATGCTGCGAATTTTGCGTCAGTTCTCGCCGTTCTTCCGGGCGGATCTTACGTGACGAGATTGTGACTTGCCTGATCGGCAAAGTCAGATGCGAATCCTTGCCCGTTACAAGTGTGAGTTGAATATCAAAGACTTCACAGTAATGCGTTTCAGTATAGACCCCGCGAAGAGTTGTTAAGTATGCGTTCCGTGGAAGTATCTCGGACTCCGCTATCTTGAGCATGGCGTCGAATCCTGGTTGTCCAGATTGTGCCCTGGCAGTTTCTGGCATGCGCCTGATCGCAGCGATTAATTCATTTTCGGTTAGAAGTTTCTGCGATGCATCAATATAGTTCTTTGCCTCGCGCTGATTGAATTCTTCCACAGCCGAGTGAAGCGAGATTTCATCTTTGCGTTCAGGTGGTTGACCAACCGCATAGGCAGTGATCGCGAGTGCAAATGTGAGTGCAAGGATTCCATGAACTTTCATATCGAGCTCCATTCAAATTGGCGAACGTCGGCGATCACCTCGCCGCGACGAGAGATCTTCCATTTCAAAACGCCTCATTTCGCGGCTGAGGTGCATCGCTTGGTTCGCCACGGCTTGGTCAAGATCGAGTGTAGCGAAAGACACGCTGAAGAAAGTATAGGGGAATGGTGATAAAGGCAAAAGTCATCATGGAAATTAGTGCGAATACCACAAGCAATATGGCGCAACAAGTGTCGATGCAACGTCGAAGCAACCCTCCATGCTCGGGTTTGCAGCCCTGCCATGTCTTAATATCGTTTGTAAGCCGTTCGATGTAGAGCTCAATTGATTCTGAGACAGGTTCGCAGGTTGCGATCAAATCATCCGGGTTTTGGTAGTGATGGGGTCCGGATATGTACACTGGAGAGTCTTGGTTGGTCGTATCTATCGCATAGAAATCGCCGCACCCAGAATCGCCAATTACGAAATATGTAGGCGGGAAGATCGTCCGAACGTAATCAACATCGTCGACGTTCACATCCCACAGCGCCTCTTTTGATGCATATAGGCCGTCGTCTTGAGGGCGGAAATCAGGGTCAGCTTCGCAGACCGGAAAAGACGGGTACTGAGCTAGAATCTTTCGATACGAAACCGGTAGGCGAAGCGATGTCGCAAGCTCAAGTTCGACGAGTTCGGATTCCGTCATGTGTTGCTAGTTGGCGAACGTATTGCAATCTATCCGTCGGGAAGGAGTGCGAGTGGTGTGTGAAGGAAATTTACCGTCCGGGCTCCTGACGGATAGATTGAGCGTTGAACTGGCCGGTGCAGCTGTTGCTCGGCTATGCGGATGTCATAGCGAGTCTTCTCCAGCAACCCTATTCTAGCAGGTCATGCTCGGCTGCGGCAACACTCGACAAACTGTGGACTCGTTGAATGCGCGAAGTG
>JAGQOZ010000849.1 GCA_020426955.1 Planctomycetales bacterium | reverse complement strand
CGTAGCGCCGAGCTGCATCCGTTTCTGTCTGTTCTTGCCCCAAGAAGCGCTCAGCCAGTGACAAGCGACCTTCGGGCGAACGATAGTCATCGGCATTCTCCTTCCGCAGTGCACGCCGCACCTCGGTCACCGCTTTCCGGTCTGGTTCGGGCAAGCGATCGGCATTTTCCGCCGTCGAATCAGTTGCATCTGCGTCGGCCACGTCGCCTTTATCGACTGACGAACTGTTCTCCGTTGTATTGTTCGCGTCGGTGGGAGTATCGGTCGCGGTGGATGGCGAACGGTTTGGCGAACGACTTGGATTTCCAGCCAGCAGATTGGTTGTGGGAGTCGGTGGTTCGCGAAACGCCATTCGCAGAATTTCCACTTGCTGACCTTGCTCTTCCGCCTTTCGCCAATAGCCCAATCCTTCGGCTTGGTCGCCTTGTTGGTCCAAGAACAGGAACGTGCCCATCAACCGCCACGCCGTGGGCTGTGCATTTTGATACCGATGCAGCAACAATGCCATTGCCAAATCCACGTCCAAGTCAGCGGGAACCAGTGAAAACGTCTTTTGCTGTCCATTGGCCGCTTCTAAGACCAGCGAAGTTGAATCGACCGCCGAGATGACCACTGGTTCAGAACGAAACAGCAGTTCGGATCGCGGCCGCAGTGCCTCAATTGCATCCTGGATTGCTCGCCAAAACATTTCCGACTGCTCCAACACCATCTGTACTGCCAGTCGACGACTGTGTTCCGGATTTTCAGCCACCGCCGCGTCAAATGTGCTGCGAGCCGTTTCGATATCTCGCGCGGACAAACCCAACAGCGTCGCTTCATACGGTTGGCTGGCAGACAGACCTAACGTCGGTGCGATTCGGGCGCGAGTATTCTCCCAGGGCGCTGCCTGTTGAGTTTTTGGATCTACCGGAACATTCACTTCGCCCACGTTTCCCAAACCGCTGCCCGAAGTTTCGTTCGTTGCGTTTCCAGCGTCTGGCGTTGGCAATTCTTCGTCCGCGTTTGTCGCGGCGGAATCGTATGCGCTTGTGGGCGAACCATCCCGGTCTGCCGAAGTGTCCACCTTGGTCACGTTGCGTTGCTGTTGGGCCAGCGACTTGGTGATGTACGGCCGCAGATAGATGCCCGCCAAAACTAAGGCCAACAACGTCGACACGATTCCCAGCACGATGCTGGTGGTTTTGCGATTCCGGTTGCCTCGCCGAGGAGCGTTCAAGCGAACAATCGGTTCGTCCGTGTCTAAGTGAATGGCGCCGGGATCTTCTGAGTTGGATTGGTTTTCAGCTGGTCTAGGTGGGGGTGGACTACTGGCCGTTGGTGACAACGTGGCGTCATATTGTGCTTTGCGTTGTGCGTGGAGCAAGCAGACTTTGGCCGCGGCTAATTCGTTCAGAATTTGTTGCGAAGCATCGGCATGCGGACCGTTTTGGAAGGTTCGCACATGGGCCATCTGACGATCGGCCGCCGTTTCAATCACATCCGGATCCGACTCAAACTGTTGAATTCCCAGCAGTTGATAGTGATTGGGCGGACGATTCGGAGTGCGAATGCCAAGCCAATTCAAATACGGATCAAATGATGGGTCCATGTTCCTTCGCTACGAAAATTGCTTCGCGAAATGACTATGTCGCGAATAGGTCGGACTCAGCAAACCAGCGTCGTCGTCTGTTCGTCAGCAGCCACTCGCTTCCAAGCGATCGGATCGGCCTGAAAACTGAAGTGGGTCACGTTCCACAATGAATCAAACGGAATCAAAGCTTCGCCGCCATCTGCAATGCGCTGTACAAATTGCAGACATTCAGCTTGATGTCCCTTGTCTTGTCGCATTGTCTTGAACTTTTTGAAATTCGACCAGCCAAAACCTTGCAACAAACGAAAATTATCTAGCTCTAAAACTTTTCCGTCCGCAAAGACCGTCAGTTTTTCCTTCGGATAAGCTCGATTCCCGTTGGCAAAATAGTGTAACGTGCCCAGCGATCCATCCGCAAACGTAAATACCGCTGCGGCGTGGTCATTCCGAGTAGTCACGCCGGGGACATCTCCAATGGTTGCCGCTTGACACTTGGTAATCGGCGCGCCTGTCAGAAACATCATCAAGTCAATCCAGTGACAACCTTCCCCAATCATGCGGCCACCCCCTGATTCCGGATCGTGGACCCAATGATCGGACGGAATCGAACCGGCGTTGACCATCATGTTCATGCACAACGGTCCTGTACGTCCTTGCAATAATTGTTTCATTTTTGCCGCATGGGGCGAAAAACGGCGATTAAACCCAACCATCAACTGCTGGTCGCTGGTAGCC
>JAGQOZ010000084.1 GCA_020426955.1 Planctomycetales bacterium | reverse complement strand
GTAACAGCCCAATGAACTGCTGGTCTGATCGTCGGCAAAGAAGAAGACAATATTCGGCTGAACGGTATCCGATTCGGCGGCGTTCGCATTGAAAGCGAGAAGACAAATCCAAAACAACGGTGCGAACAAGATCGTTCGCAACAATGAAAAGCGAATCATGGCATATCTGCGGGGACAAGACTGCGGGACGTAGGCAGTCGAACCGTTCGCACCGCCGGCTCGATTCTAACAGATCCAGAACCGAACCGTAAGTTTTGCTTTGCCGCACGCGAGATCGGCAGTGTCCATTGTGTTTGCCTAGGCGGCAGCTTTCATGGCATCGGCCGTATAGCCGTCCAGAAACGGATACTTTTGCATTTCGTCCGTCACCTGATCCAGGATGGTTTGTGGCCAGACGATGTCTTTTTGGCTTTGACGAGGTTTGGCGAACAGAATACTGCTGCAGTCTTCCGCGTAATCGTCGGGACAGTCGACACCAACGTGAGAACATAATTCGGCAAGGTGCGAATAGGGTTGAGCGATCATGTCTTCCAAGCGAATCGTCTTGACGACATCGGGTCGTTCCTGCATCAACTGCCAGTTCGTTTGACAGCGACCAAAGTACATGGACGCGGCCAGCTCCAAAGGAGTGCGACTGCGTTTGCGATGAATGGTCGTGATGACATTGAAGGGGTTTCGCACAATGTGGACAATCTTGATGGGGACTTTGACCAGCTGCTGAAGCCGTTCCAGTACGTCGGGATGTTTGGCGATGATTTCGCTGGATAATCCCGCCTTTTTGTCGCCAATGACGAACGGCCGATCGGTTTTGCTCTGCCATTGATTGGGAACTTCATATTGGTAACCGGTCCAGCGACGGCCGTCCGCCGCAAACTCCTGGTCCTTCATTTTCAACAGCCAGTACAGCTGGTTCTTGCCGTAGCCTCGCACAACGTACCGCAGGGCGTTCAATTCTTGGGCAATCAGCATTTGCCGGTGCGCGTTCATGATGGAACCGATCAGCGAAGTGCCGCTGCGAGGTTGGCCGATGAACATGCAATATGTGTGAACTTGGTCAAAATCGTTTCTGGCACGCATCCCCGCGACCATTGATTCCACATATGTCCATGGGTAACTGCTGGATCTTCGCATCGTGCAATTGTTCCTTGTGTGATAGGTGGTAAAGGTCTGTGGTGCGCAGACGAGTTGTGGTGTGACGAAATATGACTGTGACAAACGCGTGTCATTGTTGGCAGCAACCGTTAGGCCGCTTTGCGTTGCGATTCAAGTTGATTCGAAGATGTCGCTTGTCGCCGTTGTTGACGTACTTCTTCGATGGAGATGATGCTTGGCGAATCGACATCACCGGTGGAATCGGCATCATGTCGACCAGCGACAGGCGCGAATTCGGTGCTATAGCCTAATCGCTCCATCGCTCGTCCTGCATGTTTCAAAAACGCGTCTCGATTGGCTTCTGAGAGTTGGCGCACTTGGTTCGAATCGACATCTCGCTGGAGGTACGTGCTCAGTTCTGAAACTGGCAACCAAGTGACGTCCCATTCGGACGAACCTTGTAGCCGGTGGTTTCCGGCGGAATCCATGACTCGACGCGCCTGCATGCGCACCTGTGAAACGCGTTCTGGATCTAGTCCGGCATGCGCGAAGACAGAAAACAAAGTTTCCGCAGGTTGGCTCAGTAGGTCTTCAAAACGAAGTAGCTTGTAGTGAGGAATGCGGTCAGCATCGGCACACATTTTGTCCACCAGCACTTGGTAACGCCAGCCGATTTCTTCGGCACTACGACCTCGGCGCAAGTGGCCTTCGCAAACTGCCAGTCCGTTTCGCAGCAGACCAAAAAAGGTGGCGTCGGGATACATGCGCGCAAATTCGTCGGTGGCGTAAATCATACCGTCTATATTCTTGGCCAGCAGTCTTGCGGCGGCCAGTTCTTCCTTGGCATACTCTTCGACTGGAGATTTGAAACGATTCAGAATCGGGTGACGCGAACGCAGTTTTTCTCGATAAAAGACATGGTCAACTCGTTTGCGAGCCCATCGGCCTAGTCTTTTCCGAGGCTCGACGAGTCGTGGACTGAAAAAGTCTTGCCATTGTCTGGCCAGAATCGGCGCGTCGTTGTAGATGCATTTCCGCAAGACGTTCCAAGGCGAATCCGTGATGCTATGGCCTTTGAACAAGTGGTGCGTTTCACCCACCAAACAGACATTAGGGTGTGATGCCAGGAGGTTGGTCAAGATGGTCGTGCCACCTCGCGAAAAGCCGTTAACGAAGATCGGCGATTGGTTCCACATAGGTCGTTCCTCGTTCGGTGATAACTTTGGCGTTGGACGGTTCATCGTCGATCCGTTGGTACTTGGTGGCCGAAGCTTGAGATGGCTCAGGGTCAAAGGTGTATCCAAAACAGGCGATGTCGGATTGGTACGCTTGGGCAATTCGATCGGCTAGTGTGTCCGAATAATTTTGGCGGTAGTCAGTGGTGCGTTTGCCGTTACGTTGATGTGGAATGCTGCGACACGCGATGCCCAGTTTTCGAAAGACCAGCTGCATGTCTGACGCCAACGATTCAAAGCGTCCCAAAAAGTCAACCGACACGCAGCCGTGCAGATCTTGCACGTATTCCACTTGCGGTCGACCAACGGCGCGGACCAAGGTGCAACGGTCTCCGGTGTAGGTGCGATGCGACGAGATTAACCAGTCGGCAAATTCGTCAAACGATGTAATGTGCTGTGCCGTCAGAATGTCTTGTCGTTCGCGTACGAAATGTCCGTAAGCACTGACCATGCGGTCCCACGGGTTTCGTACAAAGGCAAATTTCCACAAAGTATGGAATTCGTCTACCGGCAGCATCTCTTGAGCTGTAGAGACGGGTGCATGCCGAGGCAGTTTGGCGGCCAAGCGATGGCCGTACGCGTGATTAAGGCGACTACAAAGCGCCATTGGCAAAGTCATTGGATCCAGCATGCGTTGCCGTCGCAGTACCTTACGAATACTGCTTCCGCCCGTTTTGGCGATGTGCACAAACAGATAGGAATGGCGATACGAAAGCAACATCCGCTGTGGTCCTTGGTTCTTCGGCAAAATGAGGCCGTCTAGCGGTAGATCGGTTTATGCGGACCAAAAACATTACCGCGATTATGCGGCTTTTAACGGTATTTTAAGTTTTGCTTAGGAAAAACGTGCGGTTTGGGAATGCGGATACGGCCAGCGGCTTGTTTGCCAGCACAGTTGGGGCTTTGCGGCATAGCTGGATTTCGCTTTAATATCGCTGGTTAATGTAGCTTGGTGTCCCTGCTGACGGGTGGTTTGGCTTCGCCGGTTTTCGGACGAGTATTCCTTGCGAGATTCAAAGACAAAGACAAACGAGATGATAAAGCTTGTTCCGGAAACGACAGGGCAAGAGCAGCAAATTCGAACGGCCTGTGAAGCGTTTTGGTTGACGGCGGATCACCAGCTGCTGACCAAAGCGCAGACGGAATCTGCGGCGCATCGGATTTTGGTCGAACTCGGTCTGCCATCTAGTCTGCTGGGCTGGGCCATGGTGGTGCTGTTTAGCGAATCGTGGCGCAAACCATTTGCGGCTGTTCCGTTTTCGAAACGAATGTTGCTGGTACCTGAAATCTCGGACGACGACACCGGACTGCGCGAATTGTGTCAGTTGGCAACAGACTTGGGTTATCACGTTTTGGCGGCCAAAGCATCTTCGGAAGTGTTAGAGCGAATTTTCTCTGGGCAAGTGGAAGCCATTTTGGGTATTGCCACGTTGGATGTTTTGGAAAAGGCCATCGATAAGATTCAGATGGTGGAACTTCCTTGTCTGGCTATTCCAGCGGAACGAGCTGACGACGGACAGTTGCAGTTTGATGCGTCATGGGCCAGACAATGGTTGAACCAAGCGGCGGACTGCGTGAATTCGCACCAAGGAAATCGGTACTGGCAAGTGATGCAAGCGGCGGCGGGCATGTTTGCCCCCGATCAATTGGGGACTTTGGTGCGACCAGATCGAAAATGGGATATCAGCGGTCAAAGTGTTGGCGATGTGGATCAACTGCTGGAGAACACAGCCGCTGTGGCTTCTACGGAAGCGTTGGCCTTTGATTTTTTGGCCAAAGGCGGCAAGTATTCTCGGCCATTCATCACGTTGGCGGTTTATGACGCGTTGACACATGGCTCTTCCCCGTCAAACAGTTCGCTAGATGTCGATTTGCCGGACGAAGTGAAGCGAGCGGCGATTTCGATCGAAACTTTTCATAAGGCATCGTTGATTCACGACGATATCGAAGATGACGACCAATATCGCTATGGCGAATTGACGCTCCATCGTCGCTTTGGGACGCCCCTGGCCATCAATGTTGGCGATTTCATGATCGGTCTCGGATACCGACTGGTGAGTCGTGATGCGGGAGCGTTGGGAACGCAAGTGGTGGCCGAAATTTTGGATATTTTGGCCGAAGCACACGTGCGCTTGTCAGAAGGGCAGGGGGCCGAATTGGCTTGGCGAGAATCCAGCGGCAAGCGATTGACGCCTGCCGACGCCATTGAAATTTATGCCCTGAAGACTTCGCCGGCATTTGAAGCTGCGTTGCTAGTCGGTGCTCGTTTGGCCGGCTGCATTGATGGGTTGCGACAACCTTTGCGAGACTTTGCGAAAAATTTAGGGATCGCGTTCCAAATTTTGAATGACCTGAAGGACTGGAGCGAAGACACGGGAAACAAACTGTTGCAAGGTGGTGACGTAACGGGTGGTAGACCAACCGTTCTCTGGGCGTTAGCACTAGAAGGTCTACCGCCTGCTGATCGTCGTTCGTTGCAAGATTTGGTTGGTATGGAACCGCCACTGGATGCGGAACTTCAAATAGAACGAGTTCGACGGTTGTATGAAAAGGCAGACGTGTTCGAGAAGTCGCTCCAGTTGGTTCGCCAGCATCGCCAGCAAGCGGAACAGATTGCCGCAGCCTTCCCAGCTGATTCACTGCGAATGTTGTTGCAATATTTGACTGATTGCGTTTTAGAGCGAACCGAATTGCCTGCTGCCAATGTATCGTCACCGTTGCCAGTAGGAACGGTGTGATGGTGAAGGTGGGCGAAATTTATCTAAAACGAATATTCGTTCATGAAGAGTTGCCGTGAGTGTGTCGCCCCCATCTGATTCGCTATTACAACAGTTGCTCAGTTTGTTCTATGCGGATTCGCATTTGCTGGCTCGGTTTCAACGGCTGGAGACTGATCAACTACCTGACGTGTATCGTCAATTGCTGGCGCACGATCATCACATGACCGTAACCGTAGAACAGTTTCACGGCGGACCGGTGGACGTGGAAGTGTTGGAGGATGCGGATTGTGACGGTCGTTATTTGCGAAAAATCTTGCTTCGCAGGCAAGAAGACCAACGAGTGGTCCAGTTTGGGATTGTGCGGCTTGATTTTACGGTTCTGGATAACGAGGTGGAAACGCAGATTCGTAGCCGAAAGGTCCCGCTTGGACGAGTGCTCATCGAGCACGATGTGTTGCGAACCGTAAAGTTGGGCGAACTCTACGAAGTGATTTGCGGAGCCGAACTGGCAAAATGGTTCGATATCGCCCCAGGAACCAAGACGTTTGGACGAACGGCTGTGATTCATTGCAACGGAGCACCCGCCGTTGAATTGATTGAAATTGTGGCTCCCGTTTCTGCACCTGTGGAATAGTCACCAAAACTCACTATGATGATTCTGTTTGGAAATGTTTGTGAAGCCATTTCCAATATCAATTTCCCGCCTAGCCTAAGTGCCTGCCATGAAAAAAGTTGTTTGGGGACTCGTTCTGTTGCTGGTGATCCTGCATCACGACATCTGGAATTGGAATAACGATAAACTGGTCTTCGGATTTATGCCCATCACCTTGGCGTATCACGCGGGGATCTCCGTGGCGGCCAGTGTCGTTTGGTTCATGGCAACCAAGTTTGCTTGGCCCACAGATCTAGAAGATGAAGTCGCCCGTGACACAGCAGCACAGGAGGCATCCGTATGAGTCCCGGTTGGATTAAAGTTACCATCATTGGTGTTTACCTTGGATTGCTGTTGTTTCTGGGCGTGTTTTCGTCTCGATTGTTTCGCGGCACGTCCAAAGATTACATGCTGGCCAGTCATTCGATCGGCCCGTTCTTGCTGTTAATGTCATTGTTCGGCACTACGATGACCGGGTTCGCTCTGGTCGGTTCCACCGGTGAAGCATTTGCGGAAGGTGTCGGCGTCTACGGCATGTTGGCGTCATCGTCCGGGATCATCCATTCGCTGTGCTTCTTTGTCTTGGGCGTAAAACTTTGGTCGTGGGGCAAGAAATATGGCTACACCACGCAAGCTGGATTCTTCCGCGATCGTTTGGAAAGCGACAAAATCGGGCTCGTTCTGTTTCCCATCTTGGTCGGCTTGGTGGTGCCGTATTTGTTAGTCGGTGTGATTTCCGCCGGCAAAGCCATTGAAGGTGCAACTCGAGGTGATTTTCCGGGCTTTACAGAAAACGGTGGCATTCCACCTTGGCTGACGGAATTGGTGATCTGCGTTGTCGTGTTGATATACGTTTTCTTTGGTGGTATGCGAGGAACCGCGTGGGCCAATACCTTTCAAACCATTGTTTTTATGGTGTTGGGTGTGGTGGCGTTTTATCTGATTGCGACGGGGCTTGCGAATAATTCGGTGGCCGAAGGACGAGCCCACAAGGTGGTGGATGGTGAACGAGTTGTGCGGACTGAACCGCCTGCGGGGCTCATGGATTCGCTGCGAATTGTCAGTCAGGAAATACCGAAAGCTCGCCGAGTTCGAGCGGAGGTGGCGTTGGAAGACCAGTTGGAAACGGTAGAAGCGCCGTCACAGTTTAGAACCAGAGAGAAACTCGATCCGTGGATGTTTCTGACTTATATGTTGATCCCATTTTCCGTGGGAATGTTTCCGCACTTGTTTCAGCATTGGCTGACAGCCAAGAACGCCAATGCGTTTAAGCTTCCTGTGGTGGTTCATCCCGTCTTTATTTTGATTGTTTGGATTCCCTGTGTTCTGATTGGCGTTTGGGCCACAACTGGGCTGATCAACATACCGCCTCCCATTGCCCAAGATCCGAATAAAGTTCTGGGATTCATGGTGAAATCACTTTCCGGAGACGTCTTGGGCGGTTTTCTACTGGCTGGTGTTTTGGCCGCCATTATGTCCAGTTTGGATAGCCAGTTTCTGTGCATCGGCACCATGTTTACGACCGATATTGTGGTGCACTACGGTGGCAAGGACCGTTTTTCGGACAAACAAATTGTATTGATTTCAAGAATATTCATTGTCCTGATTGTGGTGGCTACGTACTTTTTAAGCCTGACACCCGTCGCCCAGACACGCGTGTTTCAATTGGGCATCTGGTGCTTTAGCGGATTTAGTAGTCTGTTTCCACTGGCCTTCCTGGCGGTTTATTGGCCAGGTCTGACCAAATGGGGAGCGTACGCGGGCGTGTTGACTGCGGCCGGAGTTTGGTTTGTGTTGTTTCGGATGTCCGAATTTGGAGCAACGGAAAACTGGGCGGTCCAGATCGGCTCGATCAAGACGATGCCGGTTGCCGCCATATTTTTTGCGTCGGCCGTGGCGACCGTGGTTGTTTCGTTGATTACGCCTAAGCCCAGCCAGCAGACATTGGCCAAGTTTTTCCCGCAGAAGGCTTGAAATGGTTTGCGACGGAATGGGAAATGTACTAGCAAGTCCGCCCAAATTTGGTTTTTCGCGTTGGATCGGCGGCCTTGCGTGCCAAAGGCAGTTCGCTATACTTACCGGATTACACATGGCAACGTAACGAGAACTTTACGTTTTCAAAGTAGGAAGATTATTACACATGTCTTTTCGTAAACGCCCCATGCGTTCCAAGAAACGCTCGAAAACAAGAACCAAGGCAAAAAAGAAGGATCCCATTTTTGTCGATGGCGAACGTCCCCGTCCGATGTACGTGGACTATAAGGACGTCGAGCTACTCAAGAAATTGATTAACCGCCATGGTCGAATTGTCGTTCGTCGTAAGACTGGCTGCACGGCGGTTAGTCAACGAGCGGTTACGAAGGCAGTCAAGCGAGCTCGGTTCATGGGCCTTTTGCCCTACGTTGGCGATTAGTGCCGTTGTCCAATACGCTTCCATGCGTTTTGCCTTGCGCGAATGGTACACAAGGTGGCTCGTCCTTATTCGGACGAGCCTTTTTTTTGCGCAGCAATAGAATTTCGATCGTCCGAATGTTGATAGCCCGACGAGTAAGTGTGAATCATAGCCCGATGCGTAAGTACCGCTATTTAGTAGCCCGACACGTAAGTGAGGAGAGAATGGTATGTTTCTGTGGTCGTCCCTCGCTAACGCTTCGGGCTAGGAAATTTCGCCGGAAACTTCATCCACGACTCCTCGATTCCGGATTGGCCGTGTGCACCGACCCCAACGGGCGTGCGGCAGTTTCAATTAGACTCATTCGTTTTTCATCAAGGTTGCCGATTCATGCCAGCATTTACAACAATGCGTCGAGTTGAATTTCGCGACACCGATGCGGCAGGCATCGTTCATTTTTCGCGGTTCTTCACTTGGATGGAAGAAGCCGAACACGAAGCCTTGCGATCGGTGGGCATGAGTGTGATGCCTGGCCAAGATACGCCCGCCGAACTGCAAGTCGGTTGGCCTCGGATTAACGCCTCGTGCGAATATCAAAAGCCCCTGCGTTTCGAAGACGAAGTTCAAATTAGTGTCTTAGCCGTTAGAATTGGCGGCAAAAGCGTGGTGTATGAATTCATCTTCACGCTGGATTCACAAGTGATCGCCACCGGTAGCATGACGGCGGTTTGCTGCCGATTGGTGGACGGTCAAATTCGTAGTGACAGTATTCCAGCTGATCTACGCGAATGTTTGCTAAAACTTACCGAAGCAGGTTCGTAACAAAACCTTGTTCGCAAAGGAAAAATGAACCATCATGTCAGACCTAGTGCTCACGGACGTTGGCAAGTCATTTCCTACGCAAACGGAACCGTTGCAAATTCTGGAAAACGTGTCGCTGGAAATGACGCGAGGCCAGAATTTGGCTATTCTTGGCCCCAGCGGATCTGGCAAAAGTACACTGCTGCAGATTGCGGGAACGTTGGATTCGCCCACATCCGGTTCCGTTGAATTATGCGGTACGAACCCATTTGAATTGGACGAACGAGCGTTAGCGGCATTTCGCAACAAAAACATCGGCTTCGTTTTTCAAGATCACCATCTACTAAAACAACTTTCGGCCGTAGAAAACGTTTTGATTCCTCGGCTCGCTGAAGGCCCCACTACCGCTCAGGACATGGATCGAGCGAAATCGCTTCTGGACCAAGTGGGCCTGGGACACCGTTTGGATCATCGGCCGAGCGAATTGTCCGGCGGAGAACGCCAACGCGTCTCGATTGCTCGAGCCCTAATGAACCAGCCGAGCTTGTTGTTGGCGGATGAACCGACCGGAAACTTGGATCAAGCGAATGCCGAATTGATCGGCCAGCTGTTGATAGACGTGCAGCAGTCTGCCCAACCGGCCACTATGCTGATGGTGGTGACGCACAGTCCTGCTTTGGCTGCAGGCATGCAGCAAACGTATCAGTTGAAACACCGGCGTTTGGTGAAGCAGACGGAGTCTCAAGAATGAACGGCTGGAAGTTCGCCTGGCAAAGTCTCCAGCAGAACGCGCGCGTCAACGCGTCCATTGCCTTGGGCGTCGTGATTAGTACGGCTGTGCTGGTAGGCGCGTTGTTGGTGGGTGATTCGGTCAAAGCAAGTCTCCGTTCGCTGACGTTAGATCGCCTGGGTGCCATCGATCAAATGCTGGTGTCCGACCATTTTTTCGCCAGCGATGTGGCAGCCGAGATCGAACAGCGCGAAGGATTCAAACAATACTTCAATTCGGCCGCGCCGGTCATCTTCTTGCCCAACGTTGCGGCGGAAAAAGTCGATTCGAATCATAAGTATCGCAGTCCCGGCGTCACGCTACTTGGAATCGACAATTCGTTTTGGCAGCAAACGCAAAGCAGTGTCCAGCCCACTCGGTCTCTATCTGGCCAGCAGGTGATTCTGAATCAATCACTCGCCGGGCAATTGCACGTCAAGCAAGGTGACTTGATTACACTGCGTTTGGAACAAGTGACCGACGTGGCGGCGGACAGTCCGCTGGCTGACAAACAGGATCGAGCTCGCAGTTTGGTGCGATTGGAAGTCGTGCAGGTCCTGCCTGATTCCGGGCTGGCGAAATTTGGTATCTCGCCGTCGCAGCAGACATCGCTGAACGCCTTTGTTTCTACTGACATTTTGCAAGATGCGCTCCAACAGACTGACAAGATCAACGGCGTACTGGTTGTGGGAAACGACGCCCGTCGAACATCTCCTGACGCTACCCTTTGGTTGTCCAGCAACCTGCCGATTTCTTCGGACGACGCCACGCTAACGGTGAAACGAATTGATCTAAAACACTTTGATGAGACTCAAAACGAAGAGGCAGCGGGCAATTCGTATATCAGCGTTTCGACCGAAAAGATGATGTTCCCCGAAACAGCTCAACGAGCAATCCAAGCGGCATTCCCGGCCGACCAATTGCAGCCGGTCTTGGCGTACTTAGCAAATTCGATTCACAAAGTCGGCGTCCGTGAGGCGGCCAATCGTATTCCGTATTCCATCGCGTGTGCGATTGATTCGAACCAGCAGATCGGGCCGTTGCTGGACGAATCAGGTCAAGCCATTGCCCTGGCCGCGAACCAAATCGTCCTGAATTCCTGGGCGGCCAACGACTTGGGCGTTCAATTGGGTGACGAATTGGAAATCGAATATTTCCTACCCGAAACAGCTCACGGCCAAACCCAAACGGCGACGACAAAACTGACGCTCGGCGCCATCGTTCCGATTGTCGAACCCGAAACGCCCTATCAGCGCCAGCGGCCCGCCAAATACGTGGTCAATCGACCGTGGACCAACGATCCCGATTTGACTCCGACCGTGACCGGCGTCACTGACCAAGAATCGATTGATGATTGGGATCCGCCATTTCCATTTGATTACGGGGCGATTCGCAAGCCCAAAGACGAAGACTATTGGGACCAATATCGCACCACACCCAAGGCGTTTGTTTCATTGGAAACAGGACAGAAGTTGTGGGGAAGTCGGTTTGGTCAAGTGACGTCGTTTCGCTTGCCCTGGAAAGGGGAAGACCAGTTTCAACAAGTGCAACAGGTTCTGGCTCGAGTTGTCCAAGAGAACGCCGCTGCGTTTGGCTTCCGAATTATCCCCGTGAAGGCCAATGGCTTGGCCGCGTCGTCAGGCACCACGCCCTTTAACGGTTTGTTCTTGGGATTCAGCATGTTCATCATCGCGTCCGCCATCATGCTGTTGGCGCTACTGTTCATGTTGGCGGTGGAGCAACGAGCGACCGAAACCGGAACGCTGCTCGCTATCGGGCTTTCTCGTCCGCAGGTGACTTCGTTTTATCTGAAAGAAGGTTTGCTGATCAGCTTGGTAGGAGCCATCTTGGGCGTTGCGTTCGGTGTGGCGTATGCCGCCGTGATGATCTACGGATTAAATACTTGGTGGGTGGATGCGGTGTCGACGTCGTTTTTGCGGCTGCATGTCACACCGACCAGCACGATGGTCGGTGCGGTATGCGGAGTATTAGTGGCGATGTTGACCATCTGGTTTGCGCTGCGTGCACTGCGACACATCAGTGTCACTCGCTTGATGTCGGGCCAGACGTCGGATGATTCGCCAACGTCCGTGAGCGTCAATCTACGGCGGAGAAAATTGGTTGCTCGCTTCACTGCCATCTTGGCGATTGCCTTGGCAGCGACTGGATTTTTCTTGACGGCGGAAGCACAAGCGGGCGCGTTCTTCGGCTGCGGTGCCTGCGTTTTGACGTCATTACTGGTGCGGTTTGGAACGCTGATTCGACGAGCGGCCGTGGGGACGTCGCGAACCGTGTTTTCCACCGGGCATGTGGTGGTTCGAAACATTAGTCGCAATCCAGGGCGAAGTACACTGACGGTGGGGTTGATGGCGTCGGCGTGTTTCTTGATTGTGGCGATCAGTGCCTTTCGTCTGAGACCTACCGACGAAGGGACGGGCGGGTTTCAGCTTGTAGCGAAATCGTCACATCCGATCTTTGTCGACTTGAGTTCGGCTGACGTTCGCCAAGATGAATTTGGTGGCGATGCGGACGTGCTAGACAATGTGCAAGTGGTGTCGCTGCGTTACCAAGGGGGCGACGATGCCAGTTGTCGGAATCTGTATCAATCTTCACAGCCGCAGATCTTGGGTGTCACGGATCAGTTGGTAAACCGGTTTGACGCGGAAGTGGCGGAAGGTTTTCAATGGGCCGGAGCGGAATTGGTTGAAGGTAATAATCCGTGGCGGTTATTGTCAAAACGAACCGCCACCCCTGATGACCAGCCGATTCCCGTGATTCTGGACAAGAATACAGCCATGTACAGTTTGCATTTGTATGGCGGCATCGGCGAAGAATTCGAAATAGATTATGACTTGGGCCAACCGGTCCGCTTCAAAGTGGTGGCGTTACTTTCGAATTCGGTTCTGCAAGGTTCGCTCCTTGTCAGCGAAGCCGACTTGCTGCACATGTTTCCTCGCATTGGTGGCTATCGATTCTTTCTGATTGATTGTCCGGCCGAATCGCAATCGGCGGTCACGGAATTATTGGAAGATCGATTTTCTGATCAGGGGTTCGAAGCCACCGATTCCGCCGCCATTCTGTCCGATTTGTTGGCGGTGCAAAACACCTATCTGTCTACGTTCCAAAGTTTGGGTGGGCTGGGATTGTTACTGGGGACCCTGGGCATCACAGCTGTACAATTACGCAACGTTTGGGAACGTCGCAGCGAATTAGCGTTGTTACGAGCGACCGGATTTGCAGCACGCAGAATTGGTGGATTGATCTTGATAGAACATCTGGCGCTGCTGCTGTTTGGTCTAGGAATTGGCGTGGTGGCGGCATTGCTGACCGTGCTGCCGCACATGGTTGCCGGCGGAGCATCCGTCCCGTGGGGAACCTTGGCCATCATCTTTGGGCTGATTTTCTTGGTGGGCATCGCGACGGGGCAGCTGGCTGTTAGGCAAGCCGTTCGCATGCCTATTGTCCAGCAATTGCGTGCGGACTAGGGACTGGTATTCCCTCACGACCTGTGCGAACCCAATAAATTCGATACACTCTTAGGTCGAACATCGTACTGCTCGCTGCCAACGGCTTGGGCTGCTGTTGGTTGACGCGACGCGGTTTCTCATTTCGCACGGTAATTTCCGAATTCGGAGTAACTCGTTTATGAAAATCTGGCTGCCTGTCTTGTTCGCCATTTTGACTGCATTATGTTGGGGAATGTATGGGCCAACCATCGGAAATGCACAAAGTAAAACGACGCCGCCTGCGTGGTCACCGTTCAAGCCTTACGTCTTTATCGGTATCGCGTACTTGGTGCTGGCTATTGGCGGTGGCTTGATGGCCATGAAGCTGAAAGGCGATTCTTATAACTACAGTGGTGAAGCGTTTGTTACGGCCAAATGGGGCTTTCTGGCCGGTTGCTTGGGCGCGCTGGGAGCGCTGTTCTTAACCAGTGCCATGATGTTCAGCAAAGGGAATGCGTTGCTGGTGATGCCGATTGTGTTTGGCGGAGCAGTTTCGGTGACGGCTCTTTATTCCACTTGGCGATTACGTGAAACCACGGAATTTAGCCCTGCCTTGTGGATTGGCATTTTCTTGGTGGTGCAAGGCGTGGTGATCACTGCCATGAATACGCCGCACGGACATGGCCACAAAAAGAGCGCCGGACATGACAAACCGGTGGCAGAAGTGACGTCCGAGGCAACGGAAGCGAATCACTAGCCTGGAATCATCAACGCACCATGTTGTCACGACTACAAAATCAATTTGCTTGTCGAACCATGACAAAGCCGTTGCTGCTGTTGTGGTTGGGCGTGGTGTGTTGCATTTCGAACGAAAGTGGCTTTGCTCAAACATCGGACCTACTGGCGAAGGCCGATGCCAGGATTCTACAGCATCGAACCACCCAGCGGCAAATTCGGTTGTTCGACCAAGACGGGAAACCGCTACCCGCAGGAACTTTCATTCGCCTGACCATGCAGCGGCATGCGTTCTTGTTCGGCGGGAATCTCTTTCAGTTTGAGACTTGGGACACCGCTGCACAAAATGACGAATATCAACGCCGTTTTGCTGACGTTATGAACTTTGCAACTCTGGGCGTTTATTGGTATCAGTTTGAACCTCAGCCGGGGCAAGTGGACGCCGAACGCATTGAACGCGCGGCCCAGTGGTGTCGCGAAAATCAAATTCGCGCTAAAGGCCATCCACTGGTTTGGACGTATGAACCGCCATGGACGGCCAATTTGGCACAAGCCGCTGCCGAACAAGCGTTGTGGCAGAGGATTGATCGAGAAGTCCGGTTTTTTCGTGGTCGCATTGATACGTGGGATGTGTTGAACGAACCTTGCGTCGGACTCAAGCAAGCTCGCGAACGCAATGCTGCGGCTCTATTGCGAACCTATCAGCAATACGGCGTGCCCCAAGTGATCCGGCGATCCTTTGAGGAAGCTCGTCAATCCAATCCTGACGCACGGCTGATTCTAAACGACTATGACAACACCGTGGCATATGAAAATGTGATTCGCCAAGCGATTGCAGATCAAGTCACGTTTGACGCGATCGGTTTGCAGACGCACATGCATCAAGGCTATTGGGGTGCCGAATATATGTGGCAAATTTGCGAACGGTTCGCTCGATTTCACAAGCCTCTGCATTTCACCGAAGTCACTTTGCTATCAGGCGAATTGAAAGACCCCAACGACATTGAAACCGAAACACAGCGGCAAGGTTGGCACAGCACGGCCGCTGGAGAGCAACGGCAAGCGACACAACTGGAGGAACTCTACACGTTGCTTTTTTCTCATCCGGCTGTGGAAGCCATCACTTGGTGGGACTTTTCCGACGCCCATGCTTGGCAAGGCGCCCCGGCGGGATTACTGCGCAAAGATCTCTCGGCCAAACCCGCCTATGAAACGTTAAAGCGTTTGGTTCGCCAACGCTGGTGGACACCGGAGCAAACGCTGGTTGTGGACGCCAACGGCCAAGTGACGTTGCGCGGGTTTCTAGGTGATTATCAAGCGGCGGTGGTCGATTCGCCGGAACAGAAAGCGTTCTTTTCGCTAAGCAAAGGCAGCTCGCTCATCGACGTAACGTTGAACGAGTGAACTTATTGACCGTTGTTGTCGCGAAATCTGTCGTTCGCATTTTTGTTTTCGAATTTGTCGGTTCATGGTAGCATTGGGCGAATCACATCTATGGAATGACTCAAGATCACGACTTCGAATACACTCAAATGCAGGGGGCAAGTTCAATGCGTAAGTTCTTCACCAAGAAGCAGTCGTGTGTTTGCGAAGGCTTTGAATGTTTGGAGGCTCGCGACCTTCTCACCGCGACAACCCTCGTCGCGCATGATATCGCGGTGCCGGAACTCCCAAACCCAACCTCGGTGACCGCCAGTGACATTGACAACGATGGAGATTTGGATGTATTGGCTGTTTCGCCCGCGTTGCGCCAAGTGGTCCTGTTTGAAAACAACGACGCGGACGGCGAATTCGCACAAATGAATGTCCTGGCCGAAGCGCCGTCGGATATTTCTCAAGCAGTGCCAGCCGATTTTGATGCGGATGGTGACGTCGACCTTATCGTCTTTTCGAACAATGCGCACGGTTCGGTCGGCTGGTTCGAAAACATCAACGGGTTAGGAGCATTCGGTGACTTTCGCGAATTGATTGCGGACACCGGTTTCGACTCCGTAGCCGTGGGAGACATTGACGGAGACGGCTGGAAT